>JASHTO010000154.1 GCA_030040515.1 Terriglobia bacterium | reverse complement strand
TGGATTGCCTAAGCCGGATTCTGCGACGAGCCGTGCGTTACATTGTTCTTTGTCGATGATTATATGAAAATTCTCAAACCTCAGAATCGAAAGGTCGATTATTGTTCCAAGGTCCAATTCTCGGTCAAGATACTCCTTTATCCGCTTGTTTGTTGCTTGGGATGGCCCAGGGTGAAGATATCCGCGCAGTCGCCTCGCTAAGTTCTCTGTCTCGCCGACGTAAACAGCTTGAGGAAATTGCTTGGCATCGGTGCTTAAGTCCTGTTTCGCCTTAAAGAATGCCCAACGATACACACTGGCTTTAGAGTAGTGTTCGTCGACGTAATTCGTGACTGCATGGGGGTATTCGTATCGGGACTCAGGGAAACTGAGGACCGGTTCCCAGGCAAAATAGATGTTCAGCTCGCTCACCTGTCATTACTCTCTTGTCGGGTTGTCACGGGCATCCTTAAGATCAGAACTCCTCCATCATCTTTACAAACTGCTCAAACAAATACGCCGAGTCATGCGGCCCGGGGGACGCTTCGGGGTGGTACTGCACGCTGAAGAGCGGCATGGTGCGGTGCCGCAGGCCTTCCAGCGTATCGTCATTCAGGTTCCTGTGGGTCAGAATCACCTCGCTTGCCTTCAGCGAATCGGGATCAACAGCGAAGCCGTGGTTCTGGGCGGTAATTTCCACCTTCTGAGTTTCAAGATTCAAGATCGGGTGGTTGCCGCCGTGGTGCCCGAACTTCAGCTTGTAAGTCTTCCCTCCCAGCGCCAGGCCGATGATCTGGTGCCCG
The DNA here is from genome assembly GCA_030040515.1 of Terriglobia bacterium. GTDB lineage: Bacteria > Acidobacteriota > Terriglobia > UBA7540 > UBA7540 > Bog-366. The sequence goes on along the minus strand of JASHTO010000154.1, from coordinate 2,091 downwards.
AGGCAAATCCCGAAAATCGGCACGCGGCCCATCAGGTCGCGCACGCCCTGCGCGGCGTAATCGACCGGCTCGGGGTCGCCGGGGCCATTCGAGAGGAACACGCCATCGGGCTTGAGCTCCAGCACGTCCGCCGCGCTGGTCTTGGCCGGAACGACGGTGACGTGGCAGCCCACATCCACCAGTCGCCGCAGAATATTTTGCTTGATGCCGTAATCGAACGCCACAACGTGGAATCGCACCGCAGCGGGCGAGCCGTTGTCGCCGGCCAGAATGTGGGGCGAGGGTTCAATCCAGCGGTAGCGTGACGGCGTGGTGACGCGGCTCGCCAAATCCAGTCCGACCATTTTGGGTGCAGCTTTGGCGCGCGCCACAAGACTCTCGGCGTCGGTGAACTTCGTCGCAATTACCCCTTGCATGGCTCCGTGCCTGCGCAAGTGGCGCACCAGCGCGCGCGTATCGATGTGAGAGATGGCGGGAATGCCGTGGTCGTCGAGAAAAGTGGAGATCTCCTCCTGCGAGCGCCAGTTGCTGGCCAGCTCGGAGAGTTCGCGCACCACCAGGCCCTCCGCGTAGGGCCGCGTGGATTCGCCGTCCAGCAGATTGGTGCCGTAATTGCCGATGTGCGGATAAGTGAGGATGACGATCTGGCCGGAATACGACGGGTCAGTGAGAATTTCCTGGTACCCGGAAAGAGAAGTGTTGAAGACGACCTCGCCCAAGCGCTCACGGGAGGCGCCGAAGCCGCGCCCCCGGAAGATCCTGCCGTCCTCTAAGGCGAGAATTGCGTCCATGCACACTCCTTAATCGGGTGATCGAGTGATCGGGTGATCAGGCGAACAGTCTTCAGGGTCTGTGTAATTGAGTTGGAAGCATGCGGTTCAGATGATGATTGCTGTTTGCTCATCAGATCACCCGATCATCTGATCTCCCGATTACCTGACCCATCCCCACTGGCCCAGCGGCCAATAGACCAGCACCGCCTTGCCGTAGATGAACTGCCGGTCGACGGTGCCCCACACGCGGCTGTCGTTTGACGAGCTGCGGTGGTCGCCCAGCACGAAGTAGTGGTTCGCCTCCACTTTCACCGGAGCGTAACTCTGGTCATCAAGGTAGCTGGGCGGGACATAGGGTTCGCTCAGCGGCTTGTCGTTCACCAGCACGTGCCCATCGCGAATGCTCACCACGTCGCCGGGCAATCCAATGACACGTTTGATGTACGACTTCGAAGGGTCGAGCGGGTAGCGGAACACCACCACGTCGCCGCGCTCGATCGGCCGAAAGCGGTACGTGAACTTGTTGATAAAGATGCGCTCGTGATTCTCCAGGTGGGGCATCATGCTGGTGCCTTCCACCTGCACGGGCTGATAGAGGAAGACGATGACGATGAAGGCCAGAAGGACCGAGAGAATCAGATCACGCAGCCAATAGCGGGTTTCGAAAAACCAACCGCGCGAAGTGCCTGTGCCTTTCGGTTCTTCAAACTCCGCCAAGTCCGTGTGCTCCCGGCCCCCTGAGCTGAGGGCCTTCTTCTATATGGAACGCCATAAGTGTTTGCGTATTTGGCTGTAGCGGCGGTCTATGACCGCCGGTCGGCACTCGCCCTGCGACCCAAAGCCGTCTTCTGGCGACGGGTCGTAGAGCGCCGCTACAATTTATGTCGCTCCGTATATATCACAAATCCCCGATCAACCAAAGATGTCCTTCACCTTCTCGGCCGCGCGGCGCTCCAGGGGCTGATTGTCCTGGCGAATGAACGGGGCCAGCATCTCCAGCCAGCGGCGATGCTCGCGCGTGAGGTGCGTGGGCGTGACCACGAACACCGAAATGTAGAGGTCGCCGTGCCCGTGGCCTTCCAGGCTGGGCATGCCCAAACCGCGCTTGCGGAATACCGAGCCGCTCTGCGTGCCCTCCGGAATGCGCAGGGTCTCCTCGCCGCGCAGGGTGGGAACGGTGATCTCCGCGCCCAGAGCTGCCTGGGAGATGGAGACGGGAATCGTGTAGTAGAGGTCGTCTCCACGGCGCTCCATGAAGGGATGCTCGCGGACCTTCAGGATCACGTACAGGTCGCCCGTCGCCCCGCCGCGCCCCGCT
>JASHTO010000153.1 GCA_030040515.1 Terriglobia bacterium | reverse complement strand
ACTTACGGCGGCTACATCAAGACTTCGACCACGGGGGCGAAGGAGCTGAATTTGAACCTGGCCGCCACCAGCTCCAGCACTCCTCTGATTAACATGATTGAGCGCGGCCAGACGGGGGACTCTGCGGCGCTCGTCGAGGAGCGTTTCTTCTACCAGGCCAGCGTGCGCATTCTGCTCTCCGATACGGCGAGCCAGATTACCAGCCTGCCCACGGTTACGAGCACTGCGCCTTATCCGCTCACCGAGCAAGTTACCGCCACGGGGTACAGTTCCGGAATGGGCACCACCTCCGGCACCTACATTGTGCGTGGCAGTGGCACCGGCGTGCCCAACCTGCCCGCGACGGATAGCTGCCATCCGCCCGTCGCGCAATCTCCCGGGTGGACGGCGGACAATGACTACATGTTTACGCCTTACACCACGGAGGTCGGCGGGTATATCAAGGTGGAGATTCAATTGGCCTCGGGGGCATGGCAGGACGTAACGCAGGAAATTCTGAGCCTGGGGATCTCCCACGATATTCAGTCCTCGGGCACTCTATCGCCCTCGGGATGCACGAACACTTCGATTATCCATTTGGAAGAACAAAGGCCGTTGGATAATGAATCAGCGCCGGGGGTGGCCCTGGCCTCCGGCTCCGGATTATCGACTTCAGACTATTATTGGTATGAGGTGGTCCCCGTTGCCACCATTGGCACCGTGGCCAATAATCAAATTCCTGGCGAGGTGGGGGGAGGTTTAAAACCCTCCGGTAGCGACAAAGAGATATCCGTGACTTGGACGGCTTATCCCACTTCACCTGTGACCGTCACTTCTTACGATGTGTTTTGCGGGACATCGACCTCAGCTACGGGGACCGTCACCTGGCAAGGTTACGTCAATGTGGCAACCACTCCGACGAGCTATACCGACAGCAATTGCGCCTCAAGCGGTGAAGGGGCCGTTCTGACCGCCGGTTCGCCTCCCACGGCCATGCCTACTTTGCTGAACTCGGAGGCGCAGGTTCAGAACGCCATGAATTTTGTTCCCATCAACTTGTACGATCCGAGAGAAGGCGAAGTGCGGGACAGCAACAGCTACACCACGTCGTCCATGAACGGCATTATGAACGTGGTTGAAATTGACGTTGGGCACCTTCAACAATGGCTTGTCGGAAAACTTGTTCCTCCCGTGTCAGGGTGCTCAGGGACAACGGTTCTATCCCCGCTTACCGGCGCGGTAAACTCCTGCGGGCCGCTGGCGATCAACAATCTCCCCGGATATCTCCTCTATATTTCCGACCGCCGGGGGAATTGCAATCAGTCCGCCGCTGGGGCGTGTACGGGCGGTGATACAGGCTACTACGGCTATGAGGACATTGTGAATCCGGCCTCCGGCACCGGCGCTCCCAACGGCACACTCGACACGGGCGAAAACGTCGACGGGAATACCGGTACCACGTTGGATGTCTTCGGTGGCACTGCGAGACCTATCAACAGTGCGAACATCGACACGAGCAGCACCACGAGTTTCCCCACGGGCTCCTCCACCACCCTCGCGACATTTACATCCGCTCTCCTAAACCCGCCGTCTCCTGTAACGGCCCCCCTCAACCGCTTGACCTCCTCAGGGGCGGGGATAGGGTATCTCGAGGCTCAAAAGAACCCCGTGATCTTTTTCAGACGCGCGGTGCGCTTGGTAGACGGGTCTTTGGGTAATCTCCCGCCTTATTACAATGCCACCCTGACGACTTGTCCGAATATGGAGACGCCAGCTTCAACTCCGACGGGAGGTGGGTTCAGTGTGGCGACGGAGGGCCCCCTTTACATCCTCGGTGATTACAATGCCGTAACCACGAACTCCAACGGGTTTAGCGAGGACGAGTCAGGCAAGTGCCACGTGCCTGCGGCCGTGTATGCCGATGCCGTCACGCTGCTCTCCAATAACTTCACGGATTCCGAAACATTTTACAACCCGACAAGTGTCAGCAACCGGCCCTCCGTCAGCACGGCAACCTGGTATCGCGTGGCGGTCATCGGGGGGAAGAACATTTCCTTCCCGCTCCCCACGTTTACAACTCCCGCGGCTCCGCCGCAAGATTTCGGGACCGATGGAGGGGTTCACAACTTCCTTCGCTATATCGAGAACTGGGACACCACGCTGAACTATATGGGCGCCATGGTGAGCTTCTATTACTCCGAACAGGGGACAGGTGTATTTAAGTGTTGTAATACCGTGTATAACCCGCCAACCCGCGCTTATTCTTACGATTCGGACTTTACCAACATCAGCTCGCTGCCGCCTGCCGTGCCGCACTTTACGGACGTGAACGCGCTTTCTTATAACCAGGCGACCCTCGCTACTCAATAAATGCGAGTGTGTGGGTACTCAGCGCTGCGATATTGCGCTGGGTGCCCACCTTCCGCCCTCGGCACACATTTACCATCGCCTACAACTTGGTTTAGGCCGCCACGGGAGTCTTGTCCGTGCAATCCGGGTGGCTCGGCTCGCGATTCTCCTTGAGATTCTGCGGGCTTTGACGCCCTTGACCCGGCTTGAACTTATGATGTGGCGGAAAGGAATTAAGAGTGGATGAATTTGCGCCGCAAATAGCGATGGACGTCGGGCCAGAATTCTTTCATTTCGTAGCCTACCGCGTCCCAACCGATTTGCGTCCACCAGACGCTGATGTTGGATTCCAGCGTGTGCGGGGCGGGGTGGTAGGCGTTCGAAATCCCCGCCGCCAGGGCACTGCCAAAAATCTCAGAGTAGTTAAATTGAGTTTTTCCCGAATCCGAACGCGTCACAAAGATCCGCAAACCTGCATACCCGGCGCGATGGAGAAATTTGCCTTTTCCCATTTGGTAGTAGCGCGGATCCTGATGTAATAGCGAGGGGAAAATAGCACCGGTCC
>JASHTO010000152.1 GCA_030040515.1 Terriglobia bacterium | reverse complement strand
ATTCCTTATTCCCGGTTTCTGACCACTATGCGGTTACGATATCCTGAATCAGAACCTGACTGAAGTGTTGACGATGACCCAGCGTGCGCCGGTACTGCTTCTTGCGCTTGTACTTCAACACCCGGACCTTGGCGGCACGGTCGTGGGCAAGAAGCTTCCCTGTAACCTTAGCGTTCGCCACAAGAGGAGCGCCCACCATGAGCTTTTCCTTACGCACGGCGAACACGTGGTTGAATTCAACGGTGGAGCCCGGATCGCCTGCAACCCGCTCCACGCGAATCACGTCTCCCGGCGACGCTTTGTATTGCTTTCCGCCTGTTCGAAAGATAGCGTACATAGATTCCGTCTCTCCTCATTCGCAAAATGACTATTATACGAATGGGCGAGAGGAACTGTCAATCAAATGACGGGAGAACGTTAGTCCAAATCGAAATCCCGCAAAGGCTTATTTGTCGGTTGGTCCTTGGTTTTCTCGAAAGCTTCTCTGAACTTTCGATCCAGCAACTCCGACTGAATCTTCTGGTCATCGGCACTCTGCCTGAAAATTGCCTCCCGCCGTTCGGCTTCCTCCTGGAGGAGTTGGGCGGCGGCGCTCAAATCGGGACCAGACTCAGTCTTGGGTGGGGCTTGATGGAACAGAACCTTGCCGAGCTGCACGTCCACGGTCAGTTTGGCGCCACAGCACGGACACACCAATTCGAGTTTGTTCTCGGCCTGTTGTCGGCGCCCCATAGCAATTGGATGCTAACGCCTCGCGGGCGGGGATGTCAATTCACCGCAGACATCGGCCCGTCAAATTCGTGGCTGGAGCTTTTTCCAGCGCGCTGCAAAGAGAAAATACAAGCCTGGTCCAAAGGAGAAAAGCATGACGGAAACGCCAAAGGCAATCCCCAGGAACGTCAAATACCCCGCACAACAGTAATCTCGCGATCGGGCCACGATGTGGGTGGGCACGGCGATGAGCAGCTCCAGGATGCTTCCCCTCAACAGGTAACGGCATTGACTCGTGATCACGTCCCCAGGTGAAACGTCACGGCAGACTTTATAAAAAACAATACTCCACACTACCCACACCGAGATGACGACCACAAGCAAATCCTCCAACTTATCAAGAAGCCACAAAGCTTCTTCCCCTTTGACAAATTCATAGATGGATATCCCCGCCCCTGTAATAAGCAACCCCATCAATAATCCCGAGGCCAGCACTGGCCAGAGCACGGATCGGCGTGTGGCGGGCCTTTGCAGCGTCAGGCTGACGGGAACCAGCAACATCGTGGCTTGCCCTGCTGCCATCACGCCCAGGAATCCCCAATATCCCCACAAAAAGAACAGGCTCATCAGGTCACTCTTGGTCAAGCCCATCTCGACTGTCACATCTTTCCCGAGTTTTACTGTTTGCGTTGAATGATAAAAGGCCAAGGTGAAGAGGGGAACAGTGAGCGACAGGAGGGCAAACACGTAAATCACCACAACTAGAACCGCCCAGCGTTTCATCGTGAGCCTCCTTGCCAACAACGCCGACGATCACGAGTTGTGCGTATTATGCCACTCTTCTCGAGCCTTTCCTTCCGCTTTCTCAAGTCCTCCTTCGGTGATAATCTCAAGTCGAATACCGTCATTCGACACGGATGTTCCCCGAGACAGTGCTGACATCCAACAGAAACCCACCGCCGCCCGCCTTGCCCTCGATATCATGCCCGCCGGAGACATTCTGCACGGTCATCTCGCGATCGGTGTGAATGCCGCCGGAGACGGTGCGCGCGCGCAGCGTGAATCCCTGCTGGCTGGGCAAATGAACGTTCACATTGCCGGAAGCAGTGGAGAGTCGCCACTCTCCTTCGCCTTCACCTTCCACGGTAATATCCCCGCTGGCGGTTGAAGCGTGGACTTCGCCGTGGACGCCTTCAAGGTGCAGCGTGCCCGAACCCGTGTTGACGCGGACTTCGCCCGGCGCGGTTTGGCGCAGGGTCACGCTGCCGCTGCCGGTCGAGGCGTGGAGCGCCCCCGCCACGCCCGTGGCCTCGATCTCGCCGCTGCCGGTGGAAGCATGCACCGCTCCCTTCACTCCGTCGATGGCAATTTGCCCCGACCCGGTCGACGCACGGACCGTGTCCCCGATGTTGGCAAGCCGGAGGCCACCCGAACCCGAAGAAGCTTCCACGGGGCCAGCGAGGCCGTTGACTTCCTGGTCGCCGGAGCCGGAGCTTGAGCGCAAGCGCGCGGCGGCAGGCACCGAGATCTCATAGCTGATGGAAACATTGTGTTGCAGTTCCTCATCTTCAATGTGGCCCACCTTAATAGTGTTGCCGTCCTGTTCGATGGGTGGATGGGCTTCCAGGTAGCTGATCTTTTTTTGTGCGTCGTCGCCGCCGAACCAACCGTTTGAGGCGCGAATCGTCCCGCTGATGTGCACGCTGGAGCTGTCGCCCACGCGCACGCCGATAGTCCCGGAGCCGGTTTGAACCGTGAGTTCCACAGGGCCATTAACTTGCAGAGTGCGCTCAAAATGCCCGTCAGCGGCGCGGGCGAAAATCGCACTCAGCACCAGGACCGCAAAGGCCACGATTCCAAGTCTGGAAAACAGGGTCCTCTTCATGCGTGAATTCTCCTTTCCAACTCATTGCTGATGGGTTGTACGTAAATGGCTTACCGAAAGTTTAGACGGGTGAATGGCCGATTGGTAAGCCTCCCTCTCCTCGCGTTGTGGCCCGCGCCGATTGAAATGATGTCGAATTCATTGGGCATCAGGCGTCCAACTGTTGCGATATAATTCCGTGGCGAGCTTATCCGAGCGCGGGCGCTGGAATCAAGCGGGGAGAATCCGATGGGACGAACGCAAGTGCTGGCCGTGGCGATTCTGGGTGCGTGGATCATGTCCACGCTGTGCATGTGGTTTGCTGCAACGCGGAGCTTTGCCACCGTCGAAACCGTATTGAAGCGCGCCGAGCCGCAGTTTGTCGCCACCACCAAGCCACTGGGCGAAGATTCCACGCGCGTGGTGCTGCGCTACATGGCTTCGGAGATCAACCGCACGCTCTTCTGGGGCTACGGCGCACTGCAAATTCTGCTGGGAGCAATCCTCCTTCTGCTCGTCTGGCGCCAGTCGCCGCGCCACACTCTGGACGTGGGATCGGTGGCGGGCATGTTGATCTTATCCGTGATTCTGGCCGTGGTCATCACACCCTGGCTTATCCACATCGGACGCGGTATCGATTTCCTGCCGCGCAATCCCCCTCCGCCGATCATGCCGCGCTTCTGGGCGCTGCACGGAGCGTACACGGGACTGGACGGCCTCAAGCTGCTCGTCGGGATCGGCCTGCTGATTCGTTGGATATTTCGGTGAATTGATCGCGTGTCATTTGAAAGTCGTAGGGGCAACCCTAGTGGTTGTCCCGCCTGGGCGGGAGCGGCCACTAGGGCCGCCCCTACGAACGCGATTTGACACGCCTCGGCCCGTGGCTTAACCTAAGAATCAGTGGGGGCGTACCGGTTTCGACGGGAGCCCTTGCGCTTAGGAGGCATGCCGGGGGTCCACACCACCCGTGATCGGCGTGGGACACAGACAACTGCCAACACGCAGTATGC
>JASHTO010000151.1 GCA_030040515.1 Terriglobia bacterium | reverse complement strand
GCTTTCCAGTATCCACACATCTCCGTTGGAAAGGTTGATGGGCGCGCCTGCTTGCAGTTGACGTTGAGAACGAGAGGCATCTACCCGTTCACACGGCTCGGATCAAGGCCTGTAGGATCGATGAATATGACCGGGTGTGAGGCAGGCCCACGAACTTTGTTACTCGTAATCTTTTTAGTATTTTCTCTCGAAGAACGCGGATCTTTCCAAAATAACCTTTCGCACGCAACTCCAAACCTTGTCGGTAACAGTCCTCAACTGGCCGGCCGTTCTCATCATTGCCCGAATCACACAACTTGATCGTGCACCGCAGCTTGCTCCGGCGTGCACGCCGGGTATGGAGTCTAGCGCGCCTGAAAGCTCAGTAACCAGATTTCTCCATCCGACAAATCCGTCCCAAACCACCACCAGACTGGCGAAGTAGTTGTAATTTTCCGCGAACCCCTGACGGTGCGGGAGCATTTCCGTCGGCACGATTCTAGATTTGGCGATGTACACGGGCGACCCGCCAACGCACACCTCGGTATCGCTACGAAGTTCATTGAACTTCCATTGTTCATTGCGGGCAATCCTGCCCGCCGCAAACGATTCGTTCAAGATCAGGCCACTGCCCGGGGCCATTTGAACCCGCAGGGATTGCCGAAGCGCCGAACCGGGATAGGGAATCAGGTGTTCGGGGAAATATTCCAGAATGGCTCCTTCTTCCAATTGAATGTCGGTTTCATGGCACGCGGCGCGATTCAAGGTTCTGTAAACCGTGGTGGCGGAAGGCGTGCTCAAACACACCTTAGATCCGCGCCCGAGCCGGATTTCTGTCTTCAGGCTGTCGCCACCCACGATTCCTCCCGTCGGGTTAAGCATGAGGACAAAAACGGAGCCGTCGTCGCCAAGGTAACTTGGTTTCATGACTTGCAGGGGCACGCGGAAGCAGCAGCGGGTCATGGCGGTAAGATTTCCCCGCCGTTTAAATTCGAGGGAAAGATAGCCATCACGCCCAACTCGCTCAGGACTCGAAAAGCAGGTCGTGCTGGATCCAGCGGATGATGGTATCAACTCCACTGCCGTTCTTGAGGTTTGTGAAGACATAGGGGCGCTCGCCGCGGGCGCGTTTGGCGTCGCGATCCATCACCGCGAGGTCGGCGCCCACATAAGGAGCAAGGTCGATTTTGTTAATCACCAGAAGCCCCGAACCGGTTATCGCCGGACCGCCTTTGCGCGGAATCTTGTCGCCCTCGGCGACGTCGATGACATAAATGGTCGCATCCACCAGCTCCGGGCTGAAGGTGGCGGCCAGATTATCTCCGCCGCTTTCTATAATCAGCAGGGCCAGATTGGGAAACCGCCGGTTCAGCTCGCGAACCGCCTCAAGGTTCACGGAGGCGTCTTCCCGGATCGCCGCGTGGGGGCAGCCGCCGGTTTCAACTCCAATAATCCGATCCTGCGCAAGCGCGCCGCGCCGCGTGAGGAATTCGGCGTCTTCGCGAGTGTAGATGTCGTTGGTGATGACCGCGATGTTGTACCGGTCGCGCAGGCGCAGGCACAGCGTCTCCACCAGCGCCGTCTTGCCTGAACCCACCGGCCCGCCAATGCCGATCCTGAGTGGCTTCGGAATCATGATCGAAACAACCTCGCCTCTAGTTGTGCGTGGCGCATAGATGCAATTTCAAGGCCCGGAACAAAGCTCCCGATGTCCGCGGTTGTTTTTCCGACGGCATATTCTGCCAGCCTCGCAATTACTGGCCGCATCTTCCAAAGCAACTGCTGACCGCGAAGTTGTCCGAGCGCCAACAGTCGAAGCGCCGAGCCCGCCATTGCCGAGGCTGCGGAGTAAAGATACGCCGTGGCCGCGTCATTCTCGGACCATCCCTGCGCGCCCGCGACTGCTCCGTAGCAGACGGAGTGATGCCCCGCGGTCGAGTCCGCTTCCGTGGCCAGAAAGTATGAGCTGACCAATTCATGGTCGCTCAGCGCTGCGGCGATCCTGATCATCTGCCGTCCCATCTGGCGGCTGGCGCTGCGCAACTCTTCCGCGGGCTTGATCGCCTCCATCATGGCATCGAGGCGAAGCAGTTCATCCAATCCGCCGCTCCGGGGGACGCAGCGGAGAGCGGAAAGCATCACGATCACGTCCGTCGTGGCAAGTGAGCCTTCAAGACTTGATCGGATAAATTCGAAAACACCGTCCGCGTTCGTTACGCTTCCATCTTGGGTGTAAGTCTCCAAGCCGAACGAGTGGGCGTACGCTCCGGCGGGAAACAGTCCGTCAGAGAATTGCAGAAGACTCAGGAGAGAATCAATGTTCATGCCGGTGGCCGATTCCGATGGGCGTGAAGACCGCTAAGCGCCGCTCCCATGGAACTCCAAGGCGTGCAAGTAATTGCACCATCGCGGTGCCGTCCGGAACCGAGAGTTGTTCCCCCTCGATCGCCAGCGGAAAATGCCGATTTCCCACTTCAAACGCCACCCTCAGCGCCGCTTGATGATCGGGGGGAGAAATCAGCAGGATCTTTTCCTGGGCGGCCTCCACGGTGGCATACCAATCCGGCTGGATGCACAAGATGCGGCCGGGTTCGAGCACCAAGCCGGTCGGGAGCGCGATGGCAATTTCCCGGCCTCGGGCGGTGAGCAATCGCCCCCGAGTCCAGCGGCGCTGCTCCCAAGTGAGCACGACCCTGTCTGCTTCCTTTCCTTCCAGTTCTTCGGGCGCGACGATTTCAGGAAGCCGGTCCACCACTAACACCGAGCCTCCTTTCAGAACAGAAAATATCGCTGCGCCATGGGTAGAACCTTCGCCGGCTCGCAGGTGAGCAGTTGACCGTCCGCTCGCACTTCGTAGGTTTCCGGATCGACTTCCATTTTCGGCAACGCATCGTTCAAAATCATGTCGCGCTTGGTCAGATTCCGGCAACCGCTGACGGCAATCGTGGGCTTCTTCAATCCCAGTCGCGAAGCGATGCCCGCTCTCAGCGCCGCGGTCGATGCAAAAGTTAGCGATGTGCGATGCAGCGCGCCGCCTAGGCTTCCAAACATCGGCCGGTAAAATACGGGCTGCGGCGTGGGGATTGACGCATTTGGGTCGCCCATCGCGGACCATGCAATCATTCCGCCCTTCACCACCATTTCCGGCTTGACTCCGAAAAAGGCCGGCTTCCACAGGACCAGATCGGCAAACTTGCCCGCCTCAATCGAGCCGACTTCGCGCGAGATTCCATGCGT
>JASHTO010000150.1 GCA_030040515.1 Terriglobia bacterium | reverse complement strand
GCCACGCCGTAGGTATTCAGGCCGCCGGGCAGGGGGCGATTGTCGAAAACGGTGACGGCGAAGCCGCGGCGGCGCAGCTCCGCCGCGCAGGCCAGTGACGCGGGTCCGCCACCGATGCAAGCCACTTTTTGAGTGTGGGTAATGGGCGCGGCGCTATGCCAGGGCGTGCCCTTGCCGCCGTTTTCATAGAACCAGTCCATGGCGAAGCGCTGCAGGCGGCCGATTTCGATGGGCTTGTAGTTTTCGCGCACCATCACGCAGGCGCCCTCGCAGAGAACGGCCACCGGGCACACGCGCGCGCAGCTCAGGCCCAGCACGTTGGAATTCAAAATGGTCAGCGCCGAGCCGCGCACGTTGCCCGTGGCGATTTTCCTGATGAAGCGCGGAACGTCGATGTGCGTGGGGCAGGCGTTGGTGCAAGGCGCGTCGTAGCAGTACAAACAACGGTTGGCCTCAATGGCGGCCTCAAGAGGGTTAAGCGCGGGGTGAAGGTCGGGGAAACGATCCTGGCTGGCGCCAGGGTTAAAGGGATAAGGGACAAGGGGCTTGGGGTTTTTCCCATGGGAATCAGGGTTGGTTTGCTTTGGCGTGGAATCCATTTTGCTCATCTTTTTTGGAGCGCGGGAGCTTGCTCCCGCTTTCCGGGCTGGCAGCTTGCTGCCAGCCCAGTGCGCCGGGCGCGCTGAAAGCGGCAGCAAGCTGCCGCACTCCATAACTCGTCGTGATCGCCGCCGTCCGGCGATGCCAGAGTTGCGTAACCTTGACGTACCTCTGCTTAGCCCCGTATCCCGTGTCCCGCGTCTTCAAGCCTTCACCAGCGCCTCATACATCTCCGGCCGCCGGTCGCGGAAGAATTGCCAGGTCTTGCGCACTTCGCCGATCATATCGAGGTCGAGGTCCGCCGTCAGGACTTCATCCTTGTCGCGCGAGGCTTGGGCGATGATGCGCCCGCGCGGGTCGCAGAAATAGCTCTGACCATAAAATTCGCCGATGTTCCATGGAGCCTCGGTGCCTACGCGGTTGATGGCGCCGATGAAGTAACCGTTGGCGACGGCGTGGGCGGGCTGCTCGAGTTTCCAGAGATATTCGCTCAAACCGGCGACCGTGGCAGAGGGATTGAAGACGATTTCCGCGCCGTTCAGGCCCAGCGCCCGCGCGCCCTCGGGGAAATGGCGGTCGTAGCAGATGTAGACTCCGATTTTGGCAAAGCCCAGGTCGAAGACCGGGAAGCCCAGATTCCCTGGGCGGAAATAAAACTTTTCCCAAAAGCCCGGCGCGACGTGCGGGATGTGCGTTTTGCGGTATTTGCCCAGATAGGTCCCGTCGTTGTGAATCACCGCCGCGGTGTTGTAGTAAATCCCTTCCTGCTCGAGCTCATAGATGGGAACGATGATGGCAATGTGGTGCTGGCGGGCGAGGTCCTGCATCAGCTTGACGGTGGGGCCGTCCGGAACGCGCTCCGTCATGTCATACCATTTGGTGGTTTGTTCGGCGCAGAAATAGGGGCCGAAGAAAATTTCCTGCAAGCAGACGATCTGCGCGCCGGCTTCCGCGGCCTGCCGGATGTAGACCACGTGCTTGTCAATCATGGCGCGCTTGGTGGCTTCGAGCGAGGCGTCAGGAGGCGCGGCATTGGATGCCTGAATTAAAGAACAACGAACTTTACGGGGCATTCATCCTCCAGCAATGTTGCAGCGGTAGAAAAGACAGCCCCCTCTACCCCAAAAGAGCGGGGCAGCCGGATTCATTATGATGCGTTCAACGAAGGGAATCAACCGAATAGGAGGTGACTGCACTGAAATCATCTCGCGTCAATTGCCGCAGAAGGGCTCTCACCACAGAGCACACCGAGAACCCCAAAGAGAAGTTTTTCTCTGTGAACCTCTGTGTGCTCTGTGGCGAGAGCTTTGCTGGGGTTGGAGCAGTGTAGCATGCTATAATAGGCTATAATAAGAGCAAGGTGAAGAGGGCGTCGCCGCAGCGCCAAGCGCTCCACATCGACCGCCGGTACGGCCCCCTGCCTGGCTCTGATGCCCAGACTCCAGGGTGACTTGCGGCATCAGCAATTCCGGCCAGGGATGTGTCTGTGCGTTATCCGGGTTCTTTCCTTGGATTCCCTATTCCCTTGAAAGACCCGATGAACCTTTTCCGCAGTTTTGGAGTCATACATTTGTTGAGATGCCAAGAAGGAGAGAGCGAGGAGAAATGTCTACTTTGATGAATGCCACCTATGGCGCTGTGCTTTCGAAATTCCTTGTGGCGCGCGGGCAAATAAAGAATTCCCGAGGGATTGCGGTAAGATGCAGGTTGGCCGTGGCGACTCCTCCTGCTGGAGGAATATTTGTTGTTCTGGAAGCTTTTAATAAGCATCCCCGGCCAGTGACAATCGTCGAAGCTGGACTGCGCTTGAGCAATAATCTTTACCTTCGACCAACGGCCAGCAACTCTGGGCAAATCCCTCTCCCCAGGAAACTGGATTTTGGCGACAGAGCAGAATTCAACTTCGATCTTTTTGAGGTGGAGAAATTCATGAAAGTGCAGCCGCCCGGAGTTACTCTTACTCACGCCTTTGTTCGTGATGCCGGGGGCGAAGAATACATTTCGCGATTGCCCAGATCGCTTAAAAACAAGCTTTCTTCGCGACCCTCTTAGGCGCAGCCGCTTCTACTCGGGTTGCTATCCCCGCCGACACCCGAAGCAAATTTGAAGACCATGCCCGTTTTGCGCTTTGAGCGCACTTATTGTAAAAATGGGAGCAGCACGTCAGTGGCTGCGCAGGTTGGACCTGAACATGGCGATGGAGTTTGAAAAGGACACTCTCGATGCGCTGCCGAAAGCGCTCCAGGAGCTTGAAAGGGGCTTTGCGTCGCTCCCGGGATCGGCGGCGCGTGCACCGGGCCTGGCGCGCATGTCGGAAGTCATGCAGCAAGTCGCGGAGCGCCTGAAAGACAACTACCCGTATTTCCATCCGCTGTATGCCGGCCAGATGCTCAAGCCGCCGCATCCCATCGCCCGCGCCGCCTATGCCCTGGCGACATGGATCAACCCGAACAACCATGCGAACGATGGTGGGCGCGCCAGCTCCGCGATGGAAAGAGAAGCCGTGGCGGAAATCGCCGCGATGTTCGGATGGAAAACTCACCTGGGACATCTCACGAGCGGCGGCACCATGGCGAATCTGGAAGCGCTTTGGGTGGCCGGGCAATTGCATCCGGGGAAAAAAATCGCCGCTTCCGCGCAGGCGCATTACACACACCACCGCATCGCGAGCGTGCTGGGGCTGCCGTTCGTGGAGATTCCGGCCGACTCGCGCGGGCGCATGGACACTCACGCGCTTGCTGCGCAGGTTGAAAGTGGGGAAATCGGCTGCGTGGTCGCGACGCTGGGAACCACCGGCGCAGGTTCCCTTGATCCGCTGCCGGATATCCTTCGCCTGCGCGACCGGCATTCCTTCCGCTTGCACGTGGACGCGGCTTACGGCGGCTACTTCACTCTCGCTGGAAATTTGACTGCGGAATCCCGCGAGGCATTCGACCTGATCGGCCAGGCGAATTCGATTGTGGTGGATCCGCACAAGCACGGCCTGCAACCCTACGGCTGCGGCTGCGTGTTGTTTCGCGATCCGGGCGTGGGGGCGCTGTACAAGCACGATTCGCCCTATACGTATTTCACTTCCGCGGACCTGCACCTGGGCGAAATCACGCTGGAATGCTCGCGGCCGGGGGCATCGGCGGTGGCGCTTTGGGCGACGCAAAAGCTGCTGCCGCTCGAGCGCGGAGGCGAGTTCGCGCAGGGCCTGGAAGCCTGCCGCGAAGCGGCGCTCAGCCTGGCGAAGCGTCTCGTCGCTGATTCCCGCTGGCTTGTGCCCTTTGCGCCCGAGCTTGATATCGTGGTCTGGGCGCCGCGCGCGGATTCCCCGCAGCGGGTATCCGAGCTTTCGCAGAAAATCTTTGACGCGGCGGCAAAGCGCAACCTGCACCTGGCGCTGATTCGGCTGCCTGTCACATACTTCCCCGCGCTCATGAATAGCGAAGGTGACAGCAGTATGGTGCCGACGCGGCACAGAGCTAGTAAAGGTGCGATGAGGGGCAGGGGCCGCCAGAAGCGGTTAAGGCTGGCGAAGGAACTCGCCAAGCTCGATCCCCGCGAAGAGCAAGCGCTGGCAGCGGAGGTGCTTGCCGGCGATATTATGTTTTCTGAGGAGGAACCAGATCCTGAAACCATTACTTGCCTGCGTTCGGTTTTGATGAAACCCGAGCATCGCGAGTGGGTGGAAAGGATTCTGGGTTTGTTGGATGCGGCGTACCGCGAGGCCGAGTTTTAACCATGTTCAAAACCATCGAATGGACGGACCAGGGCGTGCGCATGATTGATCAGACGCGCCTGCCCTCGGAAGAGATTTATCGCACCTACACGGACTATCGCCAGGTGGCGGAAGCGATTCGCTCCATGGTGATTCGCGGCGCGCCGGCGATTGGCGTGGCGGCGGCGATGGGGATTGCGCTGGGAGTTAAGAATTCGGCAGCGAAAAGCACCGCGGACCTGCGCGCGGAATTCGAGATCATTGCGGAGGTGCTGGGCAAAACGCGGCCCACGGCGGTCAATCTCTTCTGGGCGATCAAACGCATGCGTGAAGTCTTCGAGAAATCGCTCGCCGCGGGAAACTCGAATGCCCAGGGGCTTGCCTCCGTGCGCGCGAGCCTGGTGGAAGAGGCCCAGCGCGTTCTGGCGGAAGACGTTGCCATCAACGAAGCCATGGGCCGCAACGGTGCGGAGCTGATGCCCGACGCCGGAACCATCCTCACGCACTGCAACGCCGGGGCGCTGGCGACGGGCGGCTACGGCACCGCCCTGGGAGTGATTCGCGCCGCGGTGGGAGCCGGCAAAAAGCTCAAAGTTTTCGCCGACGAAACCCGCCCCTTTCTGCAAGGCGCGCGACTGACGGCCTGGGAGCTGGCCAAGGAGCAAATTCCCGTCACCATCATCACGGACAACATGGCCGGGCACTTCATGAAACAGGGAGAGATTCGCGCGGTGATCGTGGGGGCGGACCGCATCGCCGCGAACGGCGACACGGCCAATAAAATCGGGACCTATTCGGTCGCCGTGCTGGCTCACGAAAACGCCATTCCATTTTACGTGGCCGCGCCGCTTTCCACTATCGACCTGAGCCTCGCCTCGGGCGAGCAGATTCCCATTGAGGAGCGCTCCGCCAAAGAGGTTACGCACCTGGCGGGCGTGGCGCTGGCGCCGGCGGAGGTTCCCGCGCGGCACCCGGCGTTTGATGTCACCCCGCAGCGCTACATCAGCGCCATCATCACGGAAAAGGGTGTGGCCCGCGCGCCCTTTACACAGAGCCTAAGCGCGTTGTTCGCTTAGGGATTTTTCGGGTCCGAGGGTGGCCTGGTCAGATGAGCCTTCCACGATTCGGCGCAGCATTGCGGGAATTTCGTAGACGGCGCGGTTGCGGATGGCGGCGGCATTCGCCCGATAGCGCGCGAGGTTCCCGTTCTTGAGCAACTCACGAACGGCGGCGGGAATCTGGTGGGGTCTGCGAACCACCAGGCCGACCTGTTTTTCCAGAACCCACTCGGCGTTGTAGCGCTCCTGGGGCAGCGTCCAGGCGTTGCGTTCGACGATCACGGGAAGGTGCATGGCTACGGCCTCGCTCACGCT
This sequence comes from Terriglobia bacterium, assembly GCA_030040515.1. GTDB lineage: Bacteria > Acidobacteriota > Terriglobia > UBA7540 > UBA7540 > Bog-366. The sequence goes on along the minus strand of JASHTO010000150.1, from coordinate 621 downwards.
TCCCGGCCCGGGCTTGCCGATGAAGAAATCGGAGAGGAGCATGTAGAAGGGAACCTGGGTGGTAAAGCCTTCGACAAAAGTGCGAATTTTGACCCTGCGCCGGCGCAGGGCCGTGGCGAGTTTTTCGTTGCGCCCGCAGATGAAGATGAGCTGAAGGTTGTGCGGTCCTTCGGCGTCGAAGCGTTCGGCGATTTCCAGCATGGCTTCCGAGCCCTGCCCGCCAAAAAGCACGAGCCCCGTGGGCAGATCGGGATCGAGCCCGCGCCCGGCTCGCTCCGCCCTGCGGTCGCAGGGAATGTTCTGGTAGAAGCGTGGGTGAAGAATCATGCCGGAGGACTTGAAAATCCGCCCGTCGCAAATGCCCAGGGTGCGGGCTTGCTCCACGGCCCGGTCCGACCCGCAGATGACGTACTGCCCCTGCGGCTCGATCCAGAAGTGCGGGGGGTAGTCCGCGATATCGGTGAGGATGGTGACGAAACGCGCCGCGGGCCGGACTTCGCGCAGGCTCTGGGCAAGCGCGCGGTTGAAGTGCGGAACCACGGAGATGACCAGGTCGGCCGGACTCGAGCGGAAGAATTCTTCCAGCAGGCGAACCTGCTTGCCGCGCAGCATGCGGATCAG
>JASHTO010000149.1 GCA_030040515.1 Terriglobia bacterium | reverse complement strand
ATACGTTGGCCATTCCAAAATCTTCCGCCAGCGTATCATGCGGAGTGGAGCCCGGGAGAATTCCGGCCACATATTCGGTGCGAGGGAGCGGAACTTTTTCCACTTTCTCATCGTGGGAATTGCTCGCCTTTTCGGGTTTTTGTTCGTGGAGGCGCAGGATGGGGCGCGTGTTGGAAGAAGTTCTCAGCACCCACTTCCAGTCATCTCCCCAGCTCGAAACGGAATTGCTGGGCATTTGAAATCGAATGGGGGAAAGCACGTCGGCAAGAACGAAAGTGGCCACCACGGTTGCGCCGGCATCCACGCGAACGCCGTTTCGCATGGCGGGCAAGCGGGTAGGCGAGCTGACTTTGAGGGAATACCATCCCGGAACCAGGTGCGCGATGGTAAAGCGGCCATGCGCATCCGTAATCATTCGCTCCGCCAGTTCATTCCCCGCTTCGGCGGCGAAAGCCGTGGGGCCGAGCACCGTCACCGTGGCGCCCATTAAGGGAACGCCCTTACTGTCGGAAACAATCCCCGCCAGATTACCGTATCCCGCCGCCAGACACTCCACCGGAAGCACAGTGGTAAGGGCCAATCCCCCCACCAGCAGCAGGATTTTCATCCGGTCGCGGGAACCTGGATTGCTCATGGATTACGCGGTGCCTTCCCTGAAACTGTAAACGTCCCCAACCCGTCCACCCGGCCGAGCAGGCTTTAGAGGACTTGGAACGTGGCGGACTGATTAACCGTCTGCTTCTTGAGATTGTCGGTAATTCGGATCTGGACCGTATACTTTCCCGGGGGCACCGATTTGAGCGCCATCTTTTTGACGATCGTGTATTGCTGCGATGCCGATTTCAAATTTTTCGGATCCTCGGGCTGGTCCAGCAAAGTCTTTCCATCCTTCGCAATCTCGTAGCGCACATCGAGCGAAGGTTTCTTGGTCTTTTCATCGAGGCTGAGATTATACACCTGCATGTAAATCCCCAAAGTCTGATCGGGCGTGAAGACATCATCGACGCTGGGGCGCACTTTGGTTCCGCCAATCGTAAACTCCCCGGTTCCCACCAGATTGGTGGGAAGCGGCATGATCTGATCAGCGAGGATTAACGAACTCGCCATCAGGCCTTTATCTTCGGAAAAATTGGGAACGGTGATGCCGATTTCCTCCGACCCCATGTGGCCGCTGTTATCGTCCTTCAGCACCAGGCTGAGCTTGTAGCGGCCGGGCTTGAGTGGAACGTTCTCCTGATAGAGCGCCCGATGGGACTGGTCGAACTGGAATTCGTGCTCGGGCACATCCAAAACCATTCCCTGCTCGAAGGTGTGGACGATGTGGCCGCCCAGGCTGGTCAACTCGCCGAAGATGTCCATTACGGCGTGCATGACGCCGTCTTTATCCTGAAATTGCAAATCGCTGTATTTGATTTGGATGGTGATGGGGGTGAGCACGGTTTCATCGGTCACGCGGATGAAGTCCGTGCGCTCGCCGAAGGGCAGCATATCCGATGAAATTCGGGAGGTGACGACCGCCTTCAGGTCCTTGAATTTAACCGGGGGTGGCTGGAAGATCTTGGCGTAGAGGTCGAGGCGCGTAAACTCGTTCATGCTCTCCGGCTCTTGGCCTCCCATGGGTGAGCCGACGGTCATTCCATCCGTGCGGTTAAACCGATCCATCTTTGAGCCCTGACCGGCCATTCCCATCTGCTCCGCCATGGTCAGGCCGGCGCCGGGAACGTGCAGCAAGGCGTCTTTTTCACCGGGGTCCATGGTCAGGTGATATTCACCAGTCATGGTGGTGTCCACGAACTCAAGAATAATGTTGTTGCCGATGCCGTCGATGTAGCGGTAGCGCCACTGCTCGAAGGGATAAGTGGAAGTCTCTCCGCCGCCTTCCGATTCCGGGCGCTCGTACGACCCGCTGCTGGGGTGGGAATCGATTTCGTCGGGAGGACCATACATGATGTAGATTCGACCGCGGTCGGTCTTCCAGCCGGGAATTCCCGAGGCGTAGTGCTCGTTGGCGTAGGCAATGCGGCGGTAGTATTCCTCTTTATATTCGTTTTCGGGGCTGCCGGGGTTGGGATTGCGGCGTTCCCAGAAATCCTCGATGAAGGCCTCACGCTCGTCGTCGGTGGTGAGCTTCTTGAAGGCAGCGCGCTCAGCGTCCGTAATGATGTAGGGAACCTCGTCGGTTAACCATTTCTTATACGGGGTCTCCATTTCTTCGCGGAGGGCTTTTTGGCGGCGCTTCTCCTCCTTGCTCGTTTTGGGCTTGGCGGTTTCCTGATTCTTGTCCTGGTCGTCATTCGCCCCGGAAGCACGCGCAATGGGTTGATACACGATGAGAGTGAGCGCCACCATCAATCCAAGCGCCCAACGGCCCACCACCCTTTGCCGCGAATTGAAAGCGTCCGCCTTCGACATCATTCCCCCTTATAATGCACCGCTTACATCACGATTCTATTTTTCCCAATTTTGAAAGTCAAGCATCGTTCCCACCGCCTCTGCATCCGATGAGGAGCAAGGAAAGAGTCTTGAAAGAAGGAGCCATACAGCGGATCGCCCCTTAGGCCTGGGTCCCGCCGAATACACCCTAGCTATCGCAAAACCTCGCATGATGGAACAGAACCAAGCGGCACCAGGTTTCCCCTATAGGAGTCCACCTAATCCCCGGTGACCGTTGGATGCACTCCCCGCGGCAAAGGTGGCCTCCCGCCAGGCGGACCTTTGCCCCCCTTGGGGACCGCCGCTCGAGGGTCTCAATCACATGGCCGCCGAAGAACTTTTCAGTGAGGTCATACAACCCATTTCCCTTCGGAAAACTCTGTCTTATTTTGTGCGTCTAAGTGCAGGGGGCAATTTCGGAACCGACAAGGCTAAGCGCAAAATCTAATTTGGCCCCGGGATCCGAGCGGTCGGGAAGCCGGTTCGCAACCCTTACGTGCCGGAGCAAGCTTCAGCGAGAAGAAAATCCTGTTCTTGCCATGCAAGAAAGCGTTAAAATGGGTTGCCTGCAAGGTTAAGTATGGATAAGGTAGTGGTCCGGCATCCTCTGCTTGATCGCCGATGTCAAGCGAGCACCGGAAGAAGTGGACAATTCGTCGGCGCTGACTCCGCAGTTTGTCGTACTCGCAGCGCAAATATTCACGAAACTTTTGCGGCTCAATTCGCGTATACGCAATGGGAGCCGGCAGCGGGTTTGCACACAAAATCAAAAGTCGACCAGGCTTCTGGCACGCGGGAACTGGCGCCCATGCAGCGACAAGTCGAGGCGATGGCGTCAAGCCGGGAAGTGAGAGGAGCCCTCCATGGCGGAAATTAAAGAGTTGGAACTGGGAAAAACCAATGGCCAAACGTGGGCAGAACAGCCACCCCAGGTTCCCACTCGACATCGGAATGGAGCGGGAATGAAAAAGTGGAAGAAGGCCACCCTCGCCGTGGTGGGCATTGTGCTCTTCCTCGGCTTGGCCATCGGCGGAGTGGTTTGGAGCAAGCGCGGTGTGGTGACCGTTCAAACGGGCAAAGTGATGCGAGAGGATTTGACTCAGATCGTGACCGCAAACGGTGAGGTCAAGCCTGTCGAACAAAATCAGGCGAATGTGAACGCCAATTCCTTCGGCAAGATCACGGAAATCCTGATTAAGGAAGGCGACCACGTTACCAAGGGCGAGCTCCTGATGCGCACCGAGGACGTGCAGCAAGAAGCGGGTGTGGAGGCCCAGCAGGCGGCCGTCAAGACTTCTGAGGCGGATTTGGCGGCGCAGGACGCCAACGTAAATTCCGCCAAGGCCGCTCTCGACACGGCCACGGCGAATTTGGCCCAGGCGGTCGCTAAACTCAATCAGGCAAGTGACAACTTCAAGCGCGGCCAGGAGCTCTTTAAGGATCAACTGCTTTCCCAGCAGGATTTCGATCAGCGGCTCAGCGATTACCGCGTCGCCCAGACCGGCAAGGACTCCTCCGAGGCGCAGTTGGGCCAGGCGAAGGCTCAATACCAGCAGGCGTTGTCCAACCGCGACTCGGCACGCGCCAAGGTGGGCCAGAATCAGGCGCAATTGCTGAGCTACCAGAATCAACTGGATCAGACGATTTATTCCGCACCGCTTGACGGGATCGTTACCGACCTTCCCGTCCATCTGGGCGAAAACGTTGTGCCGGGCGTCCAGAACACCGCGGGCAGCCTGCTCTACCAGATTTCCAACCTCTCCATTATGACCGTGGAAGTGCAGGTGGACGAGACCGACATCCCCAGTGTGAAGCTCGGACAGTCCTCCGACGTGCTGATTGACGCCTATCCCAACCAGACGTTCAAAGGCCACGTGACGCAAATTGGTGAGAGCGCCATCGGGCGCGATACGGGCACCGCGAGCGGCACGACCAGCAATGGAGGCTCGACAACCAGCACCGATGAGGCCAAGGACTTTAAAGTCGTGGTGGTGTTGGATAACCCGCCCCCGGGGCTGCGCCAGGGGCTCTCCGCGACGGCCAAGATCACCACGGCCACGCGCCAGAATACTATCGCCGTGCCCATTCAGGCCGTTACCATACGCATGCGCCGCGAGTTGGAAAACAACACGGGCAAGGCCAATGCCGCCTCCTCCGTCACCGCCTCCGCCAAGGATAAGGAGAAGGGCAAGGAAGAATTGCAGGGAGTCTTCCTGGTGAATGATGGGCGCGCCAAATTCGTTCAGGTGGAAAGCGGCATCATGGGAACGACCGACATCGAAATCCTCAAGGGCCTCGAACCCGGCGACACGATCGTTACCGGCAGCTTTAGCGTACTGAGAACGCTGAAGAACGATACCAAGGTTAAGATTGACAACACGCCGGCCACTCCGACAACGGCGGGGTCATAAACTTCAACCTGACTCACCGGATTGCCGCGCCCCGGCAAGAGAAGGGACAGCCGTAACCCCATGGGAACACGAACCGGCACAAGTTCACTATCGGAAATGCAAATGCCCCCGGAGGGCGTGGTCATCAAGGCCGAGGACCTGTGGAAGACCTACGACATGGGGGAGGCCATTCAAGTTCATGCTC
>JASHTO010000148.1 GCA_030040515.1 Terriglobia bacterium | reverse complement strand
TAGCGGCGCTCTATGAGCGTCGCATTGAGGGGCTTGTCCGTCATCTGACGGAGCAAGCCCCTGCGACGGTCAATCGACCGCCGCTACAGAATTTCAAACTGAGACACTACCCGTCCTGCGACCGCGTTGCGCCGGCATTGCAGTTTCACCTATAATGTCAGCGAACCTCAAAGTATCAGGACTTGCACAATGCCCTCACCCATCGTTCAAAAACTCGAGGAAGAAATCCAGGCTTTGGAGCACGAGCTGAATCACGAGCTGCCCAAGGAGCTGAAGCGCGCGAGGGCGCTGGGTGATTTGAGCGAGAACGCCGAATACATCATGGCGAAGCAGCGCCAGGATTTCGTGAGCGCGCGGCTGATCCAGCTCAAGACGCGTCTGGCGGACCTTTCGCTCATCAACATGAACAACATTCCGAAGGACCGCATCGCCTTCGGCTCCAAAGTCACCCTCTACGACGTCGACCGGGACTCGCAGATTGAGTACCGGCTGGTGACCAGCGAGGAAGCGGACGTCAGCCAGGGGCGCATTTCCACCACTTCGCCGATCGGCCGCGCCCTGATGGGGAAGAAAATGGGCGACACGGTGAATGTGACCACGCCCCAGGGCTCGCGCGAGTTCGAAATTCGCGCCGTGGTAACCATTCACGAGCAGGCCTGAGCCTCGCGGCCCGCACCCGCCGCGAAAAGGCCTCGAACCGCACGGCGCTCCGCATCGATGCCCGGGACGCGAACATGGTAACCCGAAAAATCGGCGACGCTCTCCAGCACGTTCTTGATGCCATCGTGCGGGGCTTTGTCTCCAGCGGCATCAATCCCAATTTTCTTACTTTCATCGGCTTCATCATCAATTGCCTGGCGGCGTATCTGTTTGCCTACGGATTCTTCGCCTGGGCCGGAACCACCATCATCCTAGCGGGTGTTTTCGATATGACGGACGGCCGCGTGGCGCGCCTCGCCCATCGTGTCACTCCGTTTGGCGGATTTTACGATTCGGTCATGGACCGCTATTCAGATCTCTGCCTGCTCATCGGCCTGTTGGTCTATTACGGGCGCATCAACCGTTACACTTACGTCTGCCTGGTGGCCGTTGCCATGATCGGCTCCGTGATGATCAGCTACACGCGCGCCCGTGCCGAGAATCTGATTCCCACGTGCAAGGTGGGATTCATGGAAAGGCCGGAGCGCGTGGTGCTTATCATTATCGGGGCGCTGTTTGACCGCATGGCGCCTGTTCTCTGGCTGATCGCCGTGCTCTCCAACATCACAGTGATCCATCGCATTCTTTACACGCGCCAGGAAGCACAAAAGCTGGCCGGTCAGCAGGGCGTCGGTTAGCGCCGCGTCCGGAAAATTCTATCGCTACACCCCAACGCAAAAAACCCAAAAGCATGGCCGTCGCTGATTCGTTTGAAATTCAAGCCCGGGACATGGTGGAAACGCAGCTCCGGCGGCGGGGTATCCGTGACGAGCGCGTGCTCGAGGCCATGCGTCAGGTTCCCCGCCACGAGTTTGTACCCCCCGCCATGATCAGCGCCGCCTACGCGGACCGCCCTCTGCCCATCGGCTTGTGGGAAACGATCTCCCAACCCTACATGGTCGCGGCCATGACGCAGGCCGCCGCCGTCGCCACGGGGGACAAGGCGCTCGAAATTGGAGGGGGAAGCGGCTACCAGGCGGCAATCCTCGTGCACCTGGGCGCGACCGTATGGATGATGGAAATCAATGCACGACTGGCGGACAGCGCCCGTCTTCGACTCGCGCGCCTCGGATATGCCAACGTGGAGGTGATTGCCGGAGATGGGAGCGAGGGCCTGGCCACGCACGCGCCCTACGACGTGGTGATTGTCAGCGCGGCAGCGCCCAGCGTGCCAACAGTTCTACTTGACCAGCTCGCGGAAGGCGGCCGTCTGGTGGTTCCGGTGGGGAACTTGCATCATCAGGAGTTGCTCCGGCTCTCCCGGCAAAAGGGCCAACTCATCACCCAGCATCTTGACGCCTGCCAGTTTGTGCCCCTGCTCGGAAAGGGCGGCTGGCCGGAGGACAATTGACCTTTGCCTCGCCGCATTTCGGTTTTCGGCCAAACACTACCGTGAACTTTTTCTTGACTCGAAACGGCCAGCAACATAATATCGCCTCATCGCTAGAAAGGAGGTGATCCATGTCGATCGAAAGTGCATGTAATCTTAGCGAGGGTGCTGAGGCCTAGGCGCAAAGCACGCGCGCGTTTGTGGGTACCTCTCTCCAGCAATGGAGAGGGAGAAGTGGCAAGGCGCTGCTGGGCGCCGTTTCCTGTGAAAGGATTGAAATTTAGGAAAAGCCAAACCCATCAGTATCCCGAGCCCCTGGTTGTGCGGGAATCGTACAACCAGGGGTTTTTGATTTTTGGAGCGAACCCTGCGCGACAGCTGCTTTACTGTACGGCAAAGTTGCGATTCTCCGCGCTCCAGTGCGGCGCGGATTGGATCGCTTCCATCACCTCCTCGGGTTCGCTTACGGTCCTCCACATTTCACGGTGCCGAGTGTCCATGAATCGTTCCGCAATGCAGTGCTCGAGCAGGCCGGCAACCCGATTGTAGAATCCCAGCGTGTTCACCATCACGATGGGGCCGAGGTACTGGCCGAGGCGTTTCAGCGTGATGGTTTCGAACAATTCCTCGAGCGTGCCGCAGCCGCCCGCCAGCGCCACAACCGCATCCGCGCCTTCCAACATGCGGCGCTTGCGTTCGCGCATGTCCTCCACGACGCACAACTCGCTCAGTCGCTTGTGCGCCCATTCGAGTTCAATCATGAAACGCGGAATCACGCCGATTGCCGCGCCGCCCGCGCCCAGCGCGCCGTCCGCCAGCCTCGCCATCGCTCCCGAACCGCCTCCGCCATAGACCAGCGTAGCGCCATGCTCAGCAAGGTGGCGGCCCAGGCGCTCCGCCGACTCCAGGTAGGCCCGGTCGCACCGCTGGCTCGAGGCGCAGTAGACACAAACCCTCAGGTTCACCATTCTGAATCTCTCCTGGAAGGACATTCCTCACTTTCTTCGCAAGTCACGCGAAATTCGTGGCACGGGCATCCCCGCCCGTGTTCATGGCCAGGATGGCCATGCCACGATTGCCTCAACGTTTTCGCATCAACTCAAACGCCCGCAGGATCAGCGACGAAGCCATTTCCGTCAGATGGTATTGCGGCAGATCCTCGCGGCGCACCCAGCGCGCGTCAATGACGTCGGAAGCGGGGCGCAGGCGCCCGCGAATTCGGCGGCAGAGATAATCCACAATGACGTAGTGGTACTTCACCCGATTGCCATTGCGCATAATCCGGTCGAACACCAGGATGCTTTCCAGGGGTTCGACGTCCAAGCCAGTCTCTTCCTTCAGTTCGCGCTTCACACCCGCAGTAAGTTCCTCGCCCAGTTCCAGTATTCCCCCGGGAATGGACCACTGGCCTTTCAGCGGCTCGCTGCCCCTGCGAATCAGCAGCACGCGGCCGCGTTCGACCACGACGCCGCCCACACCCACCAGCGGATGCTTGGGGTATTGCCGTCTCATAATTCGTCTCGATTGCCCTGGCGGCAGCGAGTCCTAGTGTCCTGAGTCAGAAGTTCGCTTAAGAACTCAGCCTGCGAAGCGGGCGCCATATCGTAGCCCACGGCGCAAGCCGCTGCTCGCTCAGGCGACGCTGCTCTCTCGCGGCGAGAGCCGTTTTACCCCGCCGCCGCTGCAGAACTCGCCTTGAGCGCAACACTGCTCACGCAGACGTTTGACCCGTGCAGGATGCAGGTTTCCGCCGGGTCGTGCGCGTCAAGGCGAACGGATTTCAGTTTGAAGAATGCGCGGCTGGCGAAAGCTTTGGAAATTTGCGCCTCCACTTGCGCGTCGCGGACGCTCGTGCAGGTGAAGATGGCCACGGGCGAGACGATTCCCGCAGAAAAGCCATCGCGCTCGCGAACGATCTTGATCATCAACCCCTGACCCTGCCCCGCGCCCGATGACATGGTGATGGGCAACACGATGCGGCCGCGCCCTCACGCAGGCGTCCGAGCCACGGCCGGTGCGGATGCGTCACTCCAGCGTTGATCAACATGGCATCGCACTCACCGGGATCGAATGCGGCGCCGTCGCCCGCATGAACCTTGACGTTCGGATAAAGGGAAAGATTCGAGCGGGCGCGCCCCGCCAATCCCTCATGCACTTCGCTACCCGTCACGGCGCCTGCCGGGGCCACCACCTCCGCCATGATCGCCGTGTAATAACCCACGCCGCATCCCAGGTGGTAAACCCGCTCGCTAGGTTTGAGGTCCAGCGCATCGATCCATCGCGCCAAGGCGCCGGGCTGGCCGTTGTTGAGGTCCTTCGCGGGGTCGAGAGCGATCACCACGTTGTGGTAAACGTCCCGAGGGTCTTCCGTCGCGGTGTAGGCCATGGCCCCAAGGCCGGCGATCGAGAGTCCTCGCGCGTCCGCCGAGCCGATTTTCCAGGGCGGCGGGCCCAGGAATTTCTCCCTCGGCACGCGCGCGAACGCTTCGATGAGCGTGGCCGACGTGAGATTCGCGGCAAAGCGAACTTCATCCGCATAGAAGCGGCGGCAATCTTCGAGTGTCAGCATGGGGCAAGTATCCCACAAGGCTTCTTTCTCCCCCAAGAGGCAAATTCTCGCACTCTTTGGTAGTAGTTCAGTATGAAATTCTGCCGTAGGGGCACGCCTCGCCTTACGACCGGGAGCGGCCGCGGAAGCCGGCGTGAATAAGGTTTGTCAGATTGATCGGCTGGCGCAGAGATTCCTTTCAATCTCTGCGATTGCCATTGCAGAACAAACGGCCATCCGGATCGCAGACTCCCAACTCCAGGAGTCTGCGCCAGCCAGCGGGGGATGAAGGTGTGGGACAGGACCCTAAAGATCGATCATCGATTTCAGCTCACTCTGATCGAATCCCGTGTAGCCATCGTCAAACAGGATCGAGAATCTCCGCGCATTGGAGAGCAGATCCGTGTATTGCACCGGCTCGGCAAACTCGATTCTGGAACCATAGCGAGCGTAGAGCGGTAGCCTGGCGAGCGGGGACTTCACACTCGTCAACCTTGCAGGGCCGGTGATAACGCCTCCATTCCAGAAGTCCACCCATTTTGCCGCCGGCAGATAGACGTCCCGCTCGCCTGAAGAATTGAGCAGCGGGCAAACCAGGAACGCATCACCCAGCATATACTCGTCGGAGACGCCCCAAACCGCGGCATCGTCGGGCCACTCGATGACGAGTGACCGAAACATCGGATAACCGCTTCCACAGCACTTTTCGGCCTGGGCAAGAAGATAGGGCAGAAGAGCGTAGCGCAACCTCAACCATTGCCGGGCAAGGTCGGAGACGGAGGGATACTCCCATGGTTCGCGAGGCGTCGATCCGTGGTAACGCATGTGGGATGAGAAGACTCCCACCTGGGTCCATCGGATGTAGAGTTCGGGCGAAGGCCGGGTCTCCATAAATTTCGGAATCCCGTAGAACCCCGGGACGTCATGACTCCAAAATCCGAATCCCGATAGTCCCAGGTGCAGGCCTCCACAGAGAGTGCCCGCCAGGCCGTCATAGGTGCATGGGCTATCGCCTCCCCAGTGGACCGGATAGCGCTGGCTTCCGGCCCAACCCGACCTGGCCCATTCAATATTCTCTCCTCGAACCTTGTGGGTGACTTCCCAAACCACCCTCTGATAGAGGAGCGGAAAAAGATGACCGTACATGGCGGCCGTGGCGCTCTGGTAAGTGGCCCCGGTGTCTATGGACTCCCCGAAATCCGCTTTAATGGCTGATGCGCCCATCTTCAGAACGTTTTCCAACATCCCTTGATACCAGGCCACGGCAGCGGGGTTGGTGAAATCGATGGTGTATCCCAGGCTCACCCCGCTGCTGGGGTCGGCCGGCTTTCCAACGTAGCCCTTTTCCAGAGCGAGCTTCACCAGTGGAAGATCACGACTGACGTAAGGATATTGCCAGAGAGAGATTCTGAAACCCTGTTCGCGCATCCGCCGGAAGAAATCCGGCGGGTCTGGAAACCGCTCCTTTGAAAACCTCCAGTCGCATTTCCACTCTTTGGTGAACCATCCGGTGTCTACATGCAGGACGTCAAAGGGGTATTGCTCTTTTCTCAGCCGCGCGGCGATCGCACTCACTTCCTGGTCCGAATGATAAGTCATTCGGCTCATCCAGGCGCCGAAGGACCAAACCGGCGGCATCTTGGGGAAGCCCGTAATGCTGCGATAGTTGAAAAGAACCCGCTCCAGTGTACCGCCACCGATAAGGAACATTTCGAGAGCGCCGTCTTGCACCAACCATTGCACCGCGCGCGTGGAATGATGGCCGATGTCAATCCTCATGCGCGCGGTCGAGTGGGCGAACAAGCCGTAACGCCGCGAACTCAACAGGAAAGGAATGTTCTTGTAAGCCCGGTCGTTGTTGACGCCCAGGGCATCGGCGTTCACCAAATCGATTTGCCGGCCGAACAAATCAATACGGTCAAACCGTTCCCCGGTCCCGCTGAAATGCTCCCCGGGATGGAGATAGAGCGATATGCCCGTGGTCGGGGGGCCGCCCGCCCGATCGAGGAACACGGCGGCAAAAGAATCCCACTGTCCGCGGGTCTCGACGAAATGATCCTGATCCTGAAACTCGATGTTGACCGCCCCGTCCGGTGAGATCACGGCGGCAAAATCACCGGATGCGGCCTGAATTCGAATTGTGGATTCAGATGAGACGGACCAACCCGACTCATCCTTGCTCACGCGCGCCGGCGTTTTTCCATTCCGGCAGACCATTCCAGCATTGGGCTCTCGTGGGTCCACGGCCGATTGTCGCGAGAGATGAGCATGCACACTACCTGACTTCCGTAAAGCCGGAAACGAAGGTAAGCCATGCCGGTCTCGGCACCGTCCTGGAGCTGGGGTGTGAGGGCGATGAGGGGCGCGGCGAAGAGAGCATCGCCATTTTCCTCGACGGCGGAGGCAATCCGGCCAATCCTATAGAGCTTGTCCTTTGCGAGATCGGCACCCAGCACGTCACTCAGATAATTCTTCGCCTGCAACCAACTCCCCTGGCCTGCTCCCTCCCGCGGCAGCGCGGTTGCCAGCTCTGACTTTGCCCCCACCGTCAGCGCAGCTCCGCTCGCCGCGACCTTTTTCGTAAACTCCCGGCGATTGAATCGATGAGTGCTCACTGGTCCTCTCCATGTTTCCCGGATTTCCAGGTGACCATGCGCATTTTACGCCACCTTCCCATTGAAGGAACACGGGCAGGTGAGCTTTATGGGCTTGGATTCTGTAGCGCGGGTGTCCTCACCCGCGACGGCTACGCGGCTGGGGGCAGCCACGCTACAACTCCGGACCGCCTGAGTCTGGTAGAAAAGTTCAAACTGAGACAGTGCCAAATTTTTTTACTGGTGGCATGAATCCCCAATGCGGCGTATGATAGAAACATCAGCAATCCCCAACGGAATTGACTAAGCATCCAACTAACTAGGAGTGCGAATGGAGAGGAAGTATAAACAGCGGGGGTACATGGATTCGGGAGGGGGCGACGGCGAGCGCACCGGGCACGCGCCCGCCAAGCGGCCCGAAGCCTTCGGTCCGAAGACCCCCAACCTGCCCGGCAAGCGCGAAGTGGTGCGCTGTGCCGCGTGCGGGACCGTTCTGCCCGCGGGAATCGATTTCACCGCCAAGTGCCCGCATTGCAACGCGGAACTGCATAGCTGCAAGCAGTGCTCGTATTTCGATGCCGCCAGCCGCTTTGAGTGTACGCAGCCTGTCAGCGCGCGCATTCCCCGCAAGGACGCGCGCAATCACTGCAACTTCTACATGCCGCGAACCACCATTGAGCGTGAAACGTCCACATCCAAACCCCTCGATGCCCGACAGGCTTTTGAGAATCTATTTCGAAAGTGAATTGCGTTTTTCCCC
>JASHTO010000147.1 GCA_030040515.1 Terriglobia bacterium | reverse complement strand
ATCTTTGACGCCGACTTTGCGCCGCCGCCCGGCATCATTCATCAGATGGTGCATTACTTCACCGATCCCAAAGTCGCCGTGGTGCAGGGTCGCTGGACTTGGATCAACCGCCACTATTCGAACCTGGCGGAAATTGAGGCCATTCTGCTGGACGGCCACTTTGTGATCGAACATGGCGGCCGAAATTTCACGGGACGATTTTTCAATTTCAACGGCACGGCGGGAATGTGGAGGCGCGCCGCCATTGAGGACGCGGGCGGCTGGCAGCACGATACGCTGACTGAGGATACGGACCTGAGTTATCGCGCGCAGCTCAAGGGCTGGAAGTTTGTCTATGCTCCGGACATCGTCTGCCCCTCGGAGCTGCCGGTCGAAATCAGTTCCTTCAAGACGCAGCAGGCGCGCTGGGCCAAGGGGCTGATTCAGGTGGCGAAGAAAATCCTTCCCCAGGTGTGGCGCAGTTCGGAGCCGCTGACCATCAAGCTGGAGGCCACGTTCCACCTTACCGCGAACATCGCCTACCCACTCATGGTGCTGTTTTCACTGATTCTGCTCCCGGCCATGATCGTGCGCTTCTATCAGGGTTGGTTCCAGATGCTTTATCTTGACCTGCCGCTGTTTCTCGCCTCCACCTGCTCGGTTTCCACATTCTACATGGTGGCGCAGCGCGAGCTTTATCCGGGTGATTGGCACCGCCGCATCAAGTACATCCCCTTCTTGATGGCGACGGGCATCGGCCTGTCCGTGATGAACTCCAAGGCGGTGATTGAGGCGCTCATCGGCAGGAAAACGGAATTCGTGCGCACGCCGAAATACCGGCTGGAGGCGCGTGAAGAAGGCTGGGAAACCAAGAAGTACGTCCGTCGCCAGGCCGGGTGGATTCCCGCCATCGAGCTTGCCCTGGCCGGCTATTTCCTCTTTACCTCGATCTATTCCTTCAACATGGAGAATTACCTGACCACTCCCTTCCTGTTGCTCTTCTTCATGGGCTACTCCTACATGGGAACCATGACCTTGTTCCAATTACCGTTGCGGCGCCTGGCGAACGCCCTGCCCGGCCTCTTCCGCCCGCGCGCCGTGGAGCCCGCGACGTAATTCTCTCCATGCATCACCAGGAATTCCCAATTGGCAATTTCATGCTGCCGCAGCGCTCAAGGCTTTGCGGACGCGCTGTCGCTTGACCTTGGGGGTATGCTAGACGTTTATCTTTCAAGGGGGATACTCGGGGCTGGCGCAGACTCCTGCCGTTTGGAGTCTGCGTTCCCGGAGAGAGCACTCGTCGGAGATTTGAGGGATAGGAAAGATTCCTTCGGAAACGCAGACACCAAGAGGCGGGTGTCTGCGCCGGCCAGCGCAATGCGCTAGCAGGTGAATCATGTAGCCTTTGCTCGAAATTGCAGGGTTGGCCATTCTGGCCGGATTCTCCCTGTTTGCGGCATTTTCGTCGAATGTGCAATGGTCCTGGGGAAGGCGCGGGAGGCACGGACCGCTCACGCTTCGTCAACAGAGAATCATCGGACTTCTCTTTAGCCTTGCACTAGCTTATCTCTGTTGCCTGCTCACACTAAGCACTAATCGGCCTGCCGCTGTGAAAGGTCCTCGATGGCACTACCTTTTGTATTTTCTGTTTTTCACTGCAGGTGGAGCTGGGTGGATCTTGGCTCTGCAGGATCCCCGAACAGTTGCCAAGGCCCACGAGTCTCGAGGGAAACAGTTCCGCCTAGCAGTAGCCTGGGTTCTTGGATTGACCCCCGTAAGTATCGCCATTGTGTACCTATGGCTTTTCTTGAGGGGTTAGATCGTATGCACGCAAGGAGGCAAAAGGTGAAAAAAGGTGTCAGGAGTGCGGCATCGGGGAAGGCTGCTAAAAGGTGCCTGACGCCTTTCTGTCGGCCGCTGCCATGAAGACTGTCCGATTGTTTGAAGAAGCTAAGCGGTTTCCGCCGGGAGAGCAAGCGGCCTACATTCGCACGAGGCTGTCGGCCTGTCTGGCAGGAAGCCCTATATCCATGTGGCACCCACTGGGCCAAGACCCAGGCGTTGGCAGTAGAGTCGTACTTGGCATTGCTCCTTATTCTCTTCCGGATTTGGAACTCGTCGATACGCTGATGGATGCTTTGAGCGAAGACAGGCCGAAGTACGGTGAGTTGGTTCAACTATTTGACATAATGGCTTGCACAAACATGCGGGATTTCGAGGACCGTATTCCCGGAATCGGTGAGGTATTTCAGACGCCTGTCGTTGGTATTTGGGAGGGTGGTGCATTGGTGGGAAAGGGGACTGGCGCTAAAGCGCGTCAACTTATCGCCGAGCGGTTTAGGTTGAGAGACTAGAAACCTTTTCAAAACCCTCTGTAGCACCTTGAAACGAGGGCCATTGACTCAACCGAAGACGAGCGACAGAATCAGCGTACAGGCTCCTATTGAAAATAAAGGGCTTAACGATTGACTTCTGCCCATCCTCGAAGATCAATTGGGTTCGGCTAACTAATGCAATGAGTTCCATGGGGTTTTGAAATGGCTTCTCGTCTATTTGCCGCGGGTCTTCGAAGGCATGCATGGGGGCGATGCAGATGTGTAATCAGGGATTGCTGGCGTCGTCCGGTTGGCAATGATCGCCATTTGTATCTCTGCCTTGTTGGAGATCGACAGACCGGGAAAGCGCGTAGCTGGTTGACCTTGCTCCGCAGTTCGTGGCATGGAAGCATGCCCAGCGTATTTGCAACGAGGCGAGGCGCACGACGGATGGAGGAAAAGCTGGAGAGGAAACTGTTAACTGAGGAACTCCTCTCACCTGTGCTGGGGTTTGGGTAACGGTCAGTAGCATGGGAGGCCGAAGATGAAAACCATGATGAGAAAACTCCTGGCGGGTGTGATTCTCCTGCTCACGATGGAGCTGGCCTCCATGCTGCGGGCGCAAAGCAGCCCTGCGCGCGGCCTTTCGACTGCCCGCGAAGGAAGGCATGGCGAGGCTGGAGAAGCAGGCGGAATGGCTGGAACGGGAATATCCCAGTGCCGCGACGAGCTTGCGCGAAGGCTTGGCCGAGATGTTCACGGTGAATCGTTTGGGAGTATCACCCAGCCCGACGCGTTGCCTGGTTTCGACCAGCGTGATCGAGAGCCCGCACAGCGGCGTCCGTCTGCGCACGCGCAAGGTCTGCCGCTGGCGCGACGGTCAAATGATGATGCGCTGGGCGGCCGCCGCCTTGCTCATGACCGAACAGAATTTCCGCAAGATCATGGGCTATCGCGACTTGTGGATGCTCAAATCAGCCTTAGATCAAAAGGCGGTGTCCTTGCAAAGGGAGGCAGCGTAAAATGAATCGCACCGCCGCTTACCTCCAACGATCTCTGGGACACCTTCCGCTTACTACGATTTCTGCCGCGTGCATAAAAGCTTGCGGGTGATGCCTCCGATGCAAGCCGGAAACAGTGACCACACTTGGGAACTGGCAGAGATTTTATAAGTAGCTGAGCCTTATTTTCATTGCTTCCTCTGAAACTTGGAGTGCATCAGCCATCTTTGAGGGTGAATCACATCCACTCGCTTTAAGGCGCAAAATTAGGTGGGCAGGCATGAGTATGTCCGCAGCGAGGCGATTCGCTTGAGCTTCCTCGCGGGTAGGTAATCCACTCCTGTACATCGCGTCATCTGTCAGTTCATCGCCGATTTGGTCGCGATGAAGGATAAAATGCGCAATTTCATGAGCCAAGGTAAACCGCTTGCGAAGGTACCACTCCGACTTATTAACTCCGATACTGTATCCGCTTTCGCCACCATTTAGAGGGTCTTTAAAGATTTTCCCCGAGATTCCTTCCGGTAAAACCATCTCCCATACGTTTATTCCAAGCTCATTTGCAATGGATGTGACGTCAACTGGAGCTTTCGCCTGATGGCGAAGAATCACTTGGCCAGGAGTCAATTTCTGTGAATTAGAGTTCATGACGTTTCACCTCCCGGATAGGTCTCTCCAACGCTTTTCCCTTCGGTCAACTTTGATGCTTCCTCTTTGCGCCGGTATGCCTCTACGATTCTTTCCGAGATGTTAGATTCCCTCACATGCTGGTCAACGAGCAGCGTAACGTGTGCCTTGATCATAGAAGCTATTGTGTCGCCTTTGCACACCTCTTCGGCAGTATTTCTGGATGCTCTGATCACCTCTTCTTTAAGCGAGTTGCAGCCCCATATTGCGGCAACTCCAATCATGACAGCCAGAATCGCTACCATCAGCGTGATTCCCGCCAGCATAATCGTGATCCAGCCTTCGAGGGTTATGCCGGCTGGGAGCGCCTCACACATGAGGGAGCAATATAGCAGGATATCTCTTTCTCTTCGCAAGATAATGATAGGCGAAATAAACTCGAAAGTCAAATCCGTGAACAAGGACGCGGCAGCACACATTTAGGACACTACCCGCGCGGGCGCGTCGGTGCTTGACCTTGGGGGTATGCTAGACGTTCATTTTCCAGGAGGAATTCACGTGTCACGATTGCTTCCAGACCGGATGCGCATCTCGCTGCTCATTGCGGTTATTCTGTGCACTGCGCTTGCCGCAGGAGCTTGGGAGCGCGAGCCGCTTGTGGCCTTCCACGGGCGCCGCGCGCAGTTGATTCGCGAAACGGGCGACGGCGTAATCGTGCTCTATGGTTACGCCGCAGAAGAGGTGGCGGCCAGTGTAACTCCCTTCCGCCAGAATGAGGAGTTCTACTACCTCACCGGCTGGAACGAGCCCGACGCCATCATGCTGCTGGTGCCGAAGGCTCAGCCCTCCGGCGCTGCGCCCGAGATGGCCGAGGAAATCCTCTACATTCCGGCGCACAACCGCGGACAGGAACGATGGACGGGGCCGAAGCTCGCGCCCGACGACCCGGACGCTCCCGCGCGCACCGGCTTCCCCACGGTTCGTGACACCGCAGAATTCAATGCCGACCTTCAGCAGGCGCTGAAAAACTTTCCACGCATTTACACGGAGCTCACGACGCAGCCTGAAAGCGGCGAGGATTGCTTCGTGACGGCCACCGTGAAAAAGCTGCACGAAATGGCGCCCAACATTCCGGTCACGGACATTCGCCTGAACATTGGCCGGATGCGCGCGGTGAAGACGCCCGGAGGAATCGCCCTGATTCGCAAGGCCGTGGACGCCTCGGTGGAAGCGCACTTTGCTGCCATGCGCGCAGTGAAGCCGGGCGTTTGGGAATACCAGATTGCCGCGCTGATGAAATACGAATTTGAGCGTCGCGGATGTGAATGGCCGTCTTATCCGCCCATTGTGGGTTCGGGATTCTACTCCACGGTGCTGCATTACGATGAAGACTCGCACCAGATGCAAGACGGCGACCTGGTGGTGATGGACGTGGCCGGGTCATACAGTGGGTACGCGAGTGACATCACGCGCACCCTGCCCGTCAATGGCCACTACACCGCGCGGCAGCGCGAGATTTACGAGATCGTCTTGGGTGCGCAGAACGCCGCCATTGCCGCCGCGAAGCCCGGCGCATACGTCGGCCGACGCGGGGGCAAGGGCTTGAACGAAATTGCCTTCGACTACATCAACACGCACGGCAAGGACCTGCACGGCCAGCCCCTCGGCCAGTACTTCATCCATGGACTGAGCCATCCCATCGGACTGAACGTTCATGATCCCGTGGATTACACCCGCGCGCTTGAGCCCGGCATGGTGATTACCATGGAACCCGGGATATATATTCCCGAGGAGAAAATTGGCGTGCGCATTGAAGACGACATTCTCATTACTGCCGATGGGAACGAGATTTTGAGCGGCAGGCTGCCGCGCAACGCGGATGAAATCGAAAGGGTGATGGCAGGGAAGCAGCCGAAGCAGGACTGAGGAACACGCGCCGGCAACCCTTGACTCAGATTCCCCGAAACCCACTGAAAGGAGTTGACCCTTTGATGTTTCGACTTCCCCTGCGATATATCGCCCTCACGGTTCTTGCCGCCGCGGTTCTGGCGGCCGTGCCCGCTGGCGCCGCCCAGGTTCCCGATCAAGCCGTCGCCCGCGACAAGGTTCTGCAGTATGTCCGCAAGCGCTTCAACATTCCGGAATCGGTGAAGATTACCATGACCGACTTACGAGAAAGCGCCTTCCCGGATTTTTTCGAGACCACCGTGACGCTCGATGATGGCAAGGCGAAGCAATCGCAGCCGCTCTTTGTGTCCAAGAACCTGCGCTATATCGTGGAAGGCAGCATTTTCAATCTGGGCGGCGACTCCCCGCAGGAGATCGTGCGGCTGATTTCGCTGAAAGACCAGCCTTCCCAGGGGCCGGCCAACGCCCCCGTGACGCTGGTGGAGTATTCCGACCTCGAGTGCCCGGTTTGCGCGAAAATGCAGGAGGAATTGGAAACGGAGGTCGTCCCCAAATACGGCGACAAGTTGCGCGTGGTATTCAAGGAATTTCCTCTCGTCACCATTCACGATTGGGCGCTCACAGCGGCCATCGCTGCGCAGTGCATTTACCAGATGGACCCTTCCAAATACGTGCAGTTTCGCTCCGATGTTTTCAAGAACCAGGGAAGCTTTGCGGGTGACCGCGCCCGCGACATGCTGTTGCACTACGGCGCGGACGCGGGAGTTGACAACGTGAAACTCGCCGCCTGCATTGATTCGCGCGTCACTCTTTCGCGCGTCGAAGCCAACATGAACGAAGGTGAGGCGCTGGGGGTCGGGCAGACCCCCACGAGTTACGTCAATGGGCGAATCCTCATCGGCGCTCCCCCCACGGCTGAAGTCTTCAAGCTGATCGACGAAGCTTTTCGAGACGCGAAGTAGCCCTTTGTGGGCATTCACGGTTGAAATTGTTAAGTCCGGCTAACGATGTAAACTCTTGTTAAATATGCATGTTGGGGACTATTACTGGTAACGAGCCTGAGGTATACTCCGTCAAAAAGATCACGAGAGGAGATTGACTTATGCGAAGGAAAATGGCATTGGGCACACTGGGTCTCATGATTATATTGGGGGCGGCAATTGTTTGGGCGCAGGATGCTCCCCCTCAAGCGCCAGGTCCGGGACAGGACCAGCACCAAATGAACGATGGACAGCATAAATGGGGCGACGGTCCGCACCGGTTCGACGGCCAGCGTAGATTTGACGGAGGCCGCGATGGACAATTTGGGCGGCAACACTGGGGCGGCGGGCCGGGAATGCACCGAATGGGAATGCACGGGCATCGCGGTTTCGGCGAGCGCGGGGGCGGAATGATGCGCCTGGCGGAAAATCCGCGCATGCGCACGGCGCTGGGCCTAACCGATGATCAGGTCGCGAAATTGCACACGATCGGCATCGATGCGGAGAAAGCTTCCGTGCAGAGTCGCGCCGACATGCAATTACGCCGGATTGAACTCCGCGAACTGATGCGGGCGGACAATCCGGATGAAAGCGCCATCATGGCGAAGATGGATCAAATCAACGCGCTGCAAGGAAAGATGGAAAAGGCGCGCGTTCAAACCATGCTCTCCGCACGCAGCGTTCTGACCGCCGATCAAATCAAGAAGCTCAAGGCCATGAGGGAAAATCGTGGTATGGGCGGCCCCGGCGGGCACATGATGCACGGTGGCCCTCACCGTCCCGGTGGGCCCGGCGGCCCTGGTGGCGCTGCTCCCAAACCGCAGGAACCTCCAGTCCAGTAAGTTCCGCAGCTCATCAAAACCGCTGGTGGACCGGTTCAACCGGTCCGCCGGCGGCTTCGTATTTTCGGCGCCGGTTTTTCTTAACCCGCGGCCTTCATTCCGGCGAGTTGGATGGCCACGCCCTTGCGATATGTATCCTTGAAATTGTCAACGCGCACCACGAGCCCCTGAACGTGAATCCCCTCGCTATCGGGATGGTAGGGCATCACTACTTCTACGCGTTCTCCCACGTCGTAACCCTGATCGGTGTTGAAGTAGAATCCGGTTCGAGACA
>JASHTO010000146.1 GCA_030040515.1 Terriglobia bacterium | reverse complement strand
CCGATTTGCAAGACTGGCGTTTGGGTTGAGGGAAAGCGAGAGTTCCGTTTCCCGCTTCCGCAATTTTTGCGACGCGCGGCGGCCTCAGGAGTGCTTTCGCACTTCGAGTTCCTTGATACCTGGCGCGGCAGGCTCAGGCGTGGGCATGTGGCATTGACCGTCGAAAAACCCTCCGGGGTCGACCAGCAGGCAGGGTGTGTAAATGTCACCCAGCAAAATACCGTGCTCTTTGATTTCCAGCCGCTCCCTGGCGTGAACGGCGCCTTTCACCTTTCCGGTAATGCTGACCACGCGCGATCGGATCTCGCCTTCAATTTCTCCCTGGTCATGAACCACAACCACCCCGTCGGAAATTATTTCTCCCTTAAAGTGGGTATTCAGCCGGATGAGCCCCACCGATACCTTCATTCTCCCTTCCAGCTCCACACCCGGCTCGAGCCAACCGACCCAATCGTCGGGCAAGTGGGAGAGTTCGCTGCGTCGTGAATCCATTTTGTTCGATCCAAATGCCATTTCGACCTCCATCAGGGGAGTGGCTAGTGGCGAGTGGTGGGCGGCCAGAAACAAAGGGCAAACACAGGTTTGTCATTACTAGCTACCATCCACTCACCACGAGCTACGATCTCTTGACGATCAGTTCATAAATACGATTCAGGTCGTCAGCGGAAAAATAGCTGATTTCGATTCTTCCGCGTTTTTCGCCCCCACGCACTTTCACGCGCGTGCCGAGCGCGCGTTCCATCTCGAGCACGGCAGCGCGCAGGTTGGCGTCGAGCTTATTCTGCCCGTCGGCGTCCGCTTTCTTCGCAGAGGTCGATCCGCGCATCGCGGCCAGATTTTCCACCTGCCGCACCGACAGGCCCTGCTTCACGGCAAGGATTGCCAGTTGCACCTGGGCGGCGGAATCGAGCGTCAGGAGCGCGCGCGCGTGCCCCGCGGAAATCTGCGACTCCGCCACCATTTGCTGCACTTCCGCCGGCAGGCGCAGCAGGCGCAAGGTATTGGTGACCGTTGAGCGGTCCAGGCCCAGGCGCTCCGCGATTTCCTCGTGGCTCAGGCCGTGCTTGTTTTGCAGTGCGGAATATCCTTGCGCGGTTTCGAGCGGATTCAGGTCCTCGCGCAAAAGGTTTTCAGTAAGTGCCAGCTCCAGCGCGTCTCGGTCGCCAATTTCGCGCACCACGGCGGGAATCGCCTCGAGGCCGGCTTCGCGCGCCGCTCGCCAGCGCCGCTCCCCGGCGATCAACTGGTAGCGGCTGCCCGAGCGCCGAAGCAGCACCGGCTGCACCACTCCGCTCGCACGAATCGACTCCGCCAGCTCCTTGAGTTTATCTGCGGAGAATGCGCGGCGCGGCTGGAAGGGATTAGCGTCAATCTGATTGACGGAGACGTCCTCTAATCCCGTGCTGGCGGTTTCGACCGTGCGCAGCAGCGCGTTAAGCCCGCGCCCCAGCGCTTTTCTGGTCATGATGGATGACCTCCTTGGCCAGTTCGACGTAGCTCGTGGCGCCCTTGCAATCCTTGTCGTAAAGCGCCACCGGCTTGCCGAAGCTCGGCGCCTCCGCCAGCCGCACGTTGCGCGGGATCACCGTGGAAAAAACCTGGTCGCCGAAGAAATCGCGCAAATCGTCGCGCACCTGCTGAGAAAGATTGGTGCGCTCGTCGTACATGGTCAGCAGAATTCCCTCCACCGCCAAGTGCGGGTTGAGCGTTCGCCGAATTCGCACCAGGGTGTCGATGAGTTCGGTGACGCCCTCCAGGGCGAAATATTCGCACTGCACGGGGACGATCACGGAATCTGCCGCCACCAGCGCGTTGAGCGTCAACAGATCGAGCGCCGGCGGGCAATCGAGCAGGACAAAATTAAACTGGCCGCGCACATCGCTCAGTTTCTTGCGCAGCACCTGCTCGCGTTCGGGTTGGTCAACGAGCTCCACAGAAGCCCCCACCAGGTTCTTTTCCGAGGGGATCAGGTGCAGTCCTTCCACGGCGCTGGTCAAAATCAAATCCTTGAACGCTGCATCGTGCATCAACCCATGATAAATTGAGCGGCGCGCGGGGTCGCGGGGAAAACCCAGGCCTCCCGTGGTGTTCGCCTGCGGGTCGCAGTCGATCACCAGCGTCCACATATCCTGCTGGGCCAGCGCTGCTCCCAGGTTGATGGCCGTGGTGGTTTTGCCGACCCCCCCTTTCTGATTGGCAATCGCAATGACTTTTCCCAAATTCTTCCCCAAAATCCCAAGTTTTCAAAAATTTAACAGAGCCGGTAATATTCCGCAAGTTGGGGTGACTTCTTGTGGTTTGACGTAGCGGTGGCTTTACGCCCCATGTGGTCCGTCGTCTGACGGATGAACTCGCCAAGGTGCACGAGGCAAGAATTGCAATCGCAGAGCTTTGCTCTGCGCTATCCCGGCGGGCTCGGCAGCCGCGCTCGAGAACAATGACGGGCGTTCAAGCAAACACCGTTCCCCACACATCGGTCTTCCTACAACCCCAGAGTCGTACGCAGGGCTCGGTCCACAGCATCCATTTGAGGCATTCGCCCGATGGCCCGCCGGACGAGCTGAGTTTCAATTGTTGCCAAATTGTCGGTCATGACCACGGAATCGGATTTCAGTCCGGTTTGGCGGATCTGTGGATCGCTAAGGGAGATGGTGACACGACTGGGATGGCCGGCACGCGACATGTTGCTGGTTACCATCGCGACGATCACCTGTGGGATGCCTGTATCGAGGTCCTCGGCCTGAACGACCAGGACCGGGCGGAGTTTAACCGTTTTCAAATCGGAGTGTGGGAAATAGATTAACGCGAAGTCGCCGCCTCTAAGCCTCATTGTATACGTCCATGCAGGGATCGTCCCAACCCGCCGCGAAGGTTGCAAGCCGGGCGCGTACTTCTCGGGCACGCTCGCGGGACCATCCCAAGTCATGGGTCGTGAGCTTCTTCATAGGGCGAACTACGCTCGTTCCACGCTTGCGTGGCACGATTGCCACCTGCTTCGGTCTTGGACCTTTCATGTGCATAGTAGATTCCTCCCCGGACCAGAACCCGGAACCCCACTGAATTGAGTGTATCACGCGGAGCAACCAACCGCCTCACCGCGTTCGCTCTGAGAAGGGTCGTCACCTTTTGGAGACAAGAATGCGCCCTTGGCTATCCGCAGGCAGCGTGGGTACCAGACGCGCATCAAAGCCATTCTGTGCGCCTACATGAATGCCAACACTCCCGAGGCCGGCGGGAAGCGGTAACCCCAGCGGCGCCAGCGACGGGAAATGCCTGAGATGAATGCCAGGACGAAACGAAACCAGTGAAACGTTCCGTCTGTTCCCTGTTTTCCTAGCAGGTAGCCACGGTCAGCGACTTCTTGACCGTGGGCTTTTGCACGTTGGGGAGAGCCCACAGTCAGAAGAGCACTGACTGGGGCTACCAGGCTCCGACGTCGGTGCGGCGGCCAGGAATCGAGGTACCCTCACGAGGCGGGCTGCACCGCACCCATCACACCCGCGGGCAGGGTGACCCGAAAGCTTGTTCCGCGGTTGATTTCCGTGGAGAAATCGATCGCGCCGTTGTGGAGTTGCACTACACGGAATGCCATGGCCAGTCCCACGCCGGTGCCTCCGGGCTTGGTGGTATAAAAGAGCGAAAAAATTCTCTTCTGCGCCTCCGGGGGGATTCCCACGCCCGTGTCACGAATTTCCAGCTCCACCGCGCCTTGCCGCGGATGAGGAGTAATGGTCAGTTCGCCGCCCTGGGGCATGGCCTGGCATCCATTCAGGACCAGGTTCAGCAGGGCCTGTTTGATGAGGTCGCGGTCCACGCGCACCGGCGGAGTGGGGCCGTCGGGAGTAAAGATCAATTGCACCTTGTTGCTGCGCGCTTGCGGTTCGGCCAGCGCGAAGACTTCGCGCACCAGCGGCTCAACGTCCGCGTCGCCGGTGTGGATTTCAACGGGCCGGGTGAAATCCAGAAAGGTCTTCACGACGCGGTCGAGGCGGCGAATTTCCTCTCCCAGAATTTCCACCTGCGGCTGCACGCTTGCACCGCCGTCGCCAAGCCGGGCCTTCAGAACCTCCAGTTGCAGAACCATGGCGTTCAATGGATTCTTGACTTCGTGCGCAACTCCCGACATCAGGCGGCCGATGGCGGCGAGCTTGGTGGTGGTGTCAATCTGGTCCTGAATTTCCGCGCGCGAACCCGTATCGCGCAAGGTAACCAGGCAGCCCAGGCGCTCGACGCCTTCACCCACGAACTGGGCGTTCACCGCGACGCCCGGGAAGGGCGCGCCGGGCTGTTCCACGGTTTTCCAGAGCAGCGATTTATGGGTCTGGAAAGTTTCACGCAGGGCCTGATGCAGGGAATTTGACAGCGAGAAGAGCTCACTCGCCGTGCGGTGGGCCGACACCTTTACGTCCTCGCCCAGAAAGCGCTCGGCCGCCGGTGTTGCCAGCACCAATCGATCTTGTTGGTCAAAGAGCAGCAATCCATCGCTCAGGTTGGCGAAAAGCTGGTCCAGGTTTTCCTGGAGTCGCACAAACGCCGCCTTTT
This sequence comes from Terriglobia bacterium, assembly GCA_030040515.1. GTDB lineage: Bacteria > Acidobacteriota > Terriglobia > UBA7540 > UBA7540 > Bog-366. The sequence continues at coordinate 690 of JASHTO010000146.1, read as the reverse complement.
CCCCGCGCATCTGCTCGCCCAAAAGGTGGAGTTTGGAGGAGAGAATGCCCCATTCATCGGTGCGCTTGAGCGCCACGGAGCCGGTGTAATCGCCCCGCGCCAGCAGATCCACGCTCTGGGAAATATTTTCCAGCGGGCGCAGCGCGAGATAGGACACGACTCCCGCCGAAAGCGTGGCGAAGACGATCGCCATAAGCGACAGCAGCAGAGCCTTGCGAAGGTCCGGCCCGATCTCACGGTTGAGAAACACGGTGTTGACTCCCACCCGCACATCCCCCAGCGGGCGTTCGCCCAGGGCGAGCGGAAGCGTGACTTCATAGATGTGCGGCGCGCCAAAAATTTCTCCCAGTTGGCGAAACATTCCCGCATCGAGAAGCTGGGAATAGGGCGGGGCGGGCGCCAGGGGTTTAGTGGCTTCAGCGGGATAACTTACCAGCACCGCCAGGTTCGTGTCGGTAATCGCGACGTAATCTACGAAGAGGAAATTCCCGCCTACTGCGGATTCCATCGCGGAATTGAGCCCCGGGTCCGATGCCAGGCGCGACTGCACCACGTTGCGCAATGCCGAAAGGTTTTGCGGGTTCTCGCCCTCCGGCATGTGGCTTCCCTTGAGCGCGGTATAAGCCTGGTGGTAGACCTCGTTGGCAACGTATTCGCCTTTGATTTGAATTTCCAGAAGGGCCTGGCGGG
>JASHTO010000145.1 GCA_030040515.1 Terriglobia bacterium | reverse complement strand
CTGGGTGAAGCAGCGAAGAAGCCCATTTTCAAGGACTCGATGACTTACTTCGCGCGCTACTCCGGCGGGCAGTCGTATTCAAAGTGGGGGAAGGATACTGTACAGCAGACGCTGACGACGATCGCCACGGAAATCCACAGCCAATACGAAATATCCTATTCCCCGCCGAAGCCAATTGCACTGGGCTTCCACGCCATCAAAGTGGATGTACGGCGGCCGGGAGCAAAGGTGAGGGCGCGCGCCGGTTGGTTCTATCAGGGCTCGGATGTGGCGCGCGGCGTAGTTGTGAAGTAAAGCAGGCAATCAGCCCGCCATGTCTTACTAAAATTCATCGTAGCTGCGATATTCCTTGACGCTCTTCCCTGATTGTAATTCGATTTCCGCGAAGTATGGCCGCATATCGTCTTCGCTGACTCGAAAGACCACCACGCGCAGTTTCCCTTGATCATTGCACACAATTGTGAAGTACTTGTTTTCTCTCACGCGAGCCGGCTCCGGCGGCACCTTCCATGCGGGTTTCATGGCCAGGACTTGCGCGCTAATATCGGGCCGAAACTCCATCAAGCTGACGCCGGAAAACGGCAGACTAAAACTGCCTCCCGGGCACTTGAAAGTGAAACCTACTTTCAGCACCTCGAGCCTTCCGGCGCATCCTTTAGCCAGGTCTTCCGTTCCGGCCTCATATTGAAACGGCGGCTCGTCCGGCTTTTTGTTTTTTCCGTAAAGCGATCCGGCGAGCAGGAGCAGCGCGATCAGCAGTTGAATTGATGCCGCCAGCGAATTTGTACGGCCATTGGGCTTTGTCATAAAATCTCCGCACCCGGTGTGATGGGGTTCCGTGAAATCGTGCATCAGCGAGTTTACCGCCAAAAACCCTCCGGGGAAAGCGACCTCGATCAGGGCGGAGAAGCGAGAATGGCGAATCGATAACACCCAGCCCGCATCTCTGTTTATAATGACCGGGCAGATTAAGCACGGCATCCCCGTAAACAATTTGTCGGAAGGAGGATTTGACCATGAAGAGTCTGAAGGTGCTTTTGGCAATCGCCATCTGCGCAAGCTTTGCAACACCTCTCCGGCTGAATTTCGGCGCGGAAGGTCAAACGTCCGATGCCGCCTTCGCCAAACTGAAATCCCTGACCGGGGAATGGCAAGGGACGATGAAGGAGGGCGGCGTGGATAATCCCGCAACCACTTCCTTCCGTGTCGTCTCGGACGGTTCGGCAATATTGAACGTTCTCGGCGCGGGCACGCCGCACGAGATGGTCACCATGTTTCACATGGATGGAAAGGATTTGCTGGCCACACACTACTGCGCTGTGCACAACCAGCCGCGCTTCCGCTATGTGGCATCGTCAGAGCCGAATGTCTTGACCTTTGAGTTCAAGGACGCCACAAACCTCACCCGTCCTTCCGATCCTCACATGGTGGGCATCAAAATTACGATCCTTGACGCCAATCACCACTATGAAGACTGGACGTTTCTGGCCAACGGCAAGAGCGAAACCAGCAGGTTCGAATTCCACCGATGACGGAATTGCTTTTGAACGTGGAGCTGGATGCGAACGAGAGCAAGGAGGAGCCGTGGATACGGATCTTCGATACGTCGAAGGCATGTTCAAAAATAACACCGACCTGGTGACGCGCGCCCTTGAGGGCATTCCTCCCGAGCAATGGATGCGCAGGCCGGGGGATGCGTCGAACCACCTGATGTGGATCGCCGGCCATCTTATTTGGGCGCGAGGAGCCATTCTGCGCACGCTCGGCTCGGAATGGTCACTCCATTGGGCAAAACAATTCGCCCGCGGCGCGAAGCCTGAAGAGATTGTCCAATACCCGCAAGTAGAGGAGATGCGAAATACTTGGAGCGACGCCTGCCGGGAACTCGCCGCTTGTCTTTCCAAGGCCACGCCGGAGTTGCTGGCGAAACCACACGACAAGCCCAGCTTCGACGGCAAGCTGGGCGGTTACGTCGCCTTCATGGCATTCCACGAAACCTATCACGTCGGTCAAATCAGTTACCTGCGTAAATGGCTTGGCCACGGCCAATTGGTCGGGTAGCTGTCCTTCATCGTTCGCGACCGCAATCTCAAAACAGGTAACTCGTAACGTTCTGCATTGCGCAACACAGGCGGGGACCCCGCGCTACAGAACACAAGGCTGAGGCGCTACCAGGGTTTTGATCCTATTTGCGTCGGCCACATTGCAGGAAACTGAAGGCAGGAATCCGGAGGCAGGCGCAAAGGCTGCCAAAACCTTTCACACCGAGGCACCGGGAAAGAAAAGGGCTTTTCTCTGCGTCTCAGTGCCTCAGTGGTTAAAGCCTTCGCAGTTTCCGACGCTCTGTACTCCCCCAATCTTCCAGCCCCCCACCTAGCCATTCGGCGGATGTGGCGCGCGTTCAATTCGCGGCAGAATGTTTTTGGAGGTTACCTATGCAAAGTTCAATGGCAAATCTCTCGAACGAGCTGGCGAAGCTCGTCGAGGAATTTCAATCGCGGGTTGTGGCGGTTCATGCGCGCTCGCATTATCCCTCGAGCGGCGTGCGCTGGCGGCCGGGCATTGTCGTAACCGCGGAACACACGGTCCGGCGCGATGAGGACATTCAAGTAACGCTTCCCGATGGCCGGCGCGTGGAGGCGACTCTCGCCGGGCGGGATGCGGGGACGGACATCGCCGCGCTCAAGGTCGAAGGACTCGAGGCAGCCAAGGCTTCAACCAGCGGAGGCGAGCCCGTAAGGCGAAAAAGGTTCCAGGAACCATTTCGCGTTCACTAAGCAGACCTCGCGGAGGCAGAAGTCAGGGGTCTGGAGTCGAACGAAGAAAGCAGCTCTCTCCCGCAAGAGGCCAGTTGCGATACAATGAGGGTTAAGGAGTCAACTATGGCCGCGAACATCATTGTGCGCGATCCGGAGATTCTGGGTGGAATTCCCTGCTTTCGCGGGACGCGTGTTCCCTTTCAAAACCTGCTCGACTACCTGGAAGCGGGCGACACGCTCGACCTGTTCCTGGAGCAATTCCCAACCGTTACCCGTCAAATGGCCATCGAAGCACTCGAGACTGCAAAGGAATCCCTCCTGACGAGGATTGGGAGAGAATTCTTTTGGACGAGTGTTTGCCGAAGGATCTCCGAAAACATCTTGTCGACCATGAGTGCAAGACCGTGCCCCAGGCCGGCCTGGCGGGAAAGTCAAACGGTGAACTGCTGACGCTGGCCGAAAAGGCTGGCTGGCAGGTTCTCCTGACCATCGACCAGGGAATGCGATATCAGCAAAACCTGGCGGGCCGAGTCATTTCTCTCGCCGTTATTCGAGCCAGTTCTAACCGCCTGCCTGACCTGCTTCCCAAAGTGTCGGCGATCCTGGCAGCCCTGCCTTTTCTGCAGCCTGGCGAAGTGACGGAAATCGGTTGAATCATCTGACCCGGATACGCGCGGGAGCATTTTCCCATGCCCTGCACTCCCCAATCTTCCAGCCCCCCACCTAGCCATTCGGCGGATGTGGCGCGCGTTCAATTCGCGGCAGAATGTTTTTGGAGGTTACCTATGCAAAGCTCAATGGCAAGTCTCTCGAACGAGCTGGCGAAGCTTGTTGAGGAATTTCAACCGCAGGTTGTGGCGGTTCATGCGCGCTCGCATTATCCCTCGAGCGGCGTGCACTGGCGGCCGGGCATTGTCGT
>JASHTO010000144.1 GCA_030040515.1 Terriglobia bacterium | reverse complement strand
CTCGATAAACCCGCGGTGGCGGCGAAGATCAGGGGTTGGGGAATTTGCGCCGCTCATTTGCGCTGCGCCCTGGTTTGTGGTGAAGAGAAAAGGTCGAAGGGATTTTGATGTCTCGGACCAGATCTTCTCCAACTGCCCTTTGCGATCCCTTGGACCTGTTTTTTTCCAGCTTCGCACTTCCATTCTTGCCAGGTCCCTGAGTCGAAGGTATTCGTCTGATTTACCCGAAGAGCTCCGGGCAAACGCCGGCGCACCAGGAAGAATCGCGTATTTTTCCGGTCCTGCCGGTTCCTCAGAATTTCCGAACGTGGTGTCCAATCCTCAACCCCTGATTCCTGTGCCTGAACCCCTTCAGCGGTAATTCGCGGCCTGCAGATCGAACATTTCCGAGTATCGACCCCCGATGGTCATAAGCTGGTGATGACTGCCCTGCTCCACAACACTTCCGCCCTCGAGCACCAGGATCCGGTCCGCCATCCTGACCGTCGAAAACCTGTGCGAAATGAGGAGCGCCATCTTTCCCTCCGTCAGTTCAGCAAATTGCTCGAATACCTCGTGTTCGGAACGCGCGTCGAGGGACGCCGTGGGCTCATCCAAAATCAAAAGTTGGGCATCGCGCAGATAAGCCCGCGCCAGCGCGAGCTTTTGCCATTCCCCTCCGGAAAGATCCACGCCTCCGTCGAATCGACGGCCCAGGATTTGCTGATAGCCATGCGGAAGTTTTTGGATTACTTCGTCGGCTCCACTCTTCATGGCTGCGGCGGCAATCAGCGCAGGAGGAACGATTGCTCCCCTCTTCCCCACCGCGATGTTTTCCGCGGCCGTCATGTCATATCGGACGAAATCCTGGAAGACGACCCCGATTTGGCTGTACAAATCTTCCAGGTCGTATTCGCGCAGGTCAACGCCATCCAGCAAAACCCTGCCTGCGCTCGGGTCATAAAGCCGGGTCAGCAGCTTCACCAGCGTGGTCTTTCCTTGACCGTTTTCTCCAATCAGGGCGATGCGCTCCCCCGGTTCGATGCGCAGGCTAATCTCACTCAGGACACGCCTCGGAACCCCTGGGTAAGCGAAGGAGACCTTGTCGAGCTCAAATCCGCTGCGGATGGGGCGGGGCGCAGGAAGAGGTTGGGGCGGAGATTGTATCGTCGGCCGGACCTGGAAGAACGCGAGCAAATCGCTGAGAAAGAGGGCTTGATCGGCGATTCCAGAGAAAGTTGAGAACATCGATTGGATATTCGTGCTTGCGCCCGCAATCGCTCCCGTAAGAAATGTGAGGGTTCCGACCGTGATGGCCCCAATGAGCGTTCGGTAAATGACATACGCGTATGCCGAGTAATAACCTAACGTCGTCAACAAAGCGAGCACGGTGCCGACCCGCATTTTTCGGCCCGCAAGTTCGTTATTGAGATCGCACACCTCATCGGAAAGTTTCTGGAAGCGCCCCTTCAGGAAGGGGCTTAGACAAAACAGCTTGAGTTCCTTGGCTGAATCTTTGCTCGCGCCCACCGTGCGCAAGTAATCGAGTTCGCGGCGGATCGGCGTCAACCGGAAATTCAGGGAATAGCCCAAGAAGGCAAAGTGGGTGTCTCCCAGGAACGCCGGAATCACAAAGGCAATCAGCAGAGCGAGAATCCAGGGCGAGAAAAAGAGGATGCTCGCCGCCAGCGTCGCGGTGGTGATCGCTTGCTGCAAAAGATTCCCCAGGGCTTGGATCATCACCAGACGATCGGTCGCCTGCACGCGCGCGCGCTCCAGCCGGTCATGGAAGGATGGGTCTTCATAGGTTGCCAGGTCCATGCGCGAGGCGTGTTCCATGACCCGGATGCTGATGTAGCGAACGTAGCGGTCCGAGAGCAACGTGTCACAGTAGACGATTGCCCGCGTAAAAATCGTTCCGGCGCTGGCAAAAGCGAATTCCAACCCCACGTACCACCAAAAGGCATGGGGCATCGGGTGTTTCTTCGCTACGACGTCCACGACGGCGTCGATAATCCATTTCGTCACAGCGAGCGTGGCGAGAGGAACAGCACCCGCAGCAACACGCAATCCACAGCCCCACAAGATGACCGACGGCGCTGAATCCCAGACGAGGCGAAGGACGGGTGGAAGGTTTCGGAGTGCTCGCAGCCGCTCGCGCCAGGTATTCGCGCCGGCTTGATTGGAATTTACTTCTGTGGCCATTGTCCCCAACTTCGCGATTCACGCCGGCGGCATAAACCTGCTCTGGAGTGGCTCCCTCACTGAAACCAGGTCCGCCGCTTGGATGCGAAGCCAACCGCCAGGCTGATGGTAAAGATCATCGGCACCACCAGTAATGTCGCTTTCGCGATGGGGGCAACGATCAGGCCGAATTCGAACAGCCCGAGGCCTGTGGATACCAGCAATGCCGCAGAGACCATGCACGCGCCCATCATTGTGGCAAACCTCCTTCCCAATGGGAGTCCGGTGTGCCGCCTGCAAAATCAAAGCGGGAACTGTTCAGGACGCTAGCGGCGATGAGCTATTTTGAAACCAACCTGCCAACTCTCCGCTCCCGGTGACACCTGGACGTTTCCTCATAGCCAAAGCTCTTGCAAATTGACAACCACTCGGAATGGGCGGTAAATAAAGGGGTTATTAGAAGCGGAGGGCATTTTCACCTGAAAATCTTACACACCCTTTTCGGATGTCTTTACCATCTTACACGGCTAACGCGGCTTATTGATTTGCGATGCCAGCCCCAGTGACCTTTTCAAAAGGCGGCGCAGGAACCGGTGCTGTTGGGCTCGGCTTCCTTTCAACCGCAAGCGCGATGTTCTTGGCCCCCCGGCTGGAGGCAGGTTTCTGGGGACTGCGGCGCAAGTATTCCTCCTCAATCCATGCATAGGTTTTGCGCATTCCTTCGCGAAGGGAAGTATTCGGTTCCCAACCGAGAATGCTCTTGATCATACTGTTGTCACTGTTGCGGCCCGCGACACCTTTCGGGGCATCAAGAATATATTGACGCCCTGGCTTGACTTCAGCGATTTCTCCGACAATGTCCGCCAATTGGTTGACGGAGACCATCTCGCTGGAACCCAGGTTGATGGGCTTGGCAATCAGGTCATCGCAATGCATGATCAAATCGATCCCTTTAACACAATCATCGATGAACATGTAGCTGCGGGTTTGACTCCCGTCGCCCCAAATTTCGATCTGCGGCGCGCGCTGGTGCTTTGCCTCGATGAATTTTCTGGAGATGGCAGCAGGAGCTTTTTCCCTTCCACCCTCCCACGTGCCGAACGGGCCGTAAACATTGTGAAATCGCGCAATGAAGGTCTTCATTTTTCGTTCGTGCCAGTATTCCTGGCAGAACATTTCGGAAATGAGCTTCTCCCAGCCGTATCCCCTCTCGGCCATAGCGGGATAGGCGTCCGACTCCTTCAAGGGGCGCACGCGTGGATCCTTCTGAAGATCGGTGTTGTAGACGCACGCCGACGAGGAGTAAAAATATCGCTCCGTTCCCGCGCGATAGGCGGCTTCGATAAGATGTGTGTTGATCAAAACGCTGCGCAGGCATTCAATGCGGAATCTTTCAATAAAGCCCATTCCACCCATGTCCGCCGCCAGGTTGTAGACCTCGTTCGCGCCCTCACAGGCCCTCCCGCAGTTTTCCTCTTTGCTCACATCCAGACAGAGATTCTCTGCGGCAGACGTGCATTGGTACCATTCCCCTAACGGTTTCTTGTCAACTGCCCGGATGCGCGTGAATCCGCGATCGTGAAAATACCGCACCAGCGCGCCGCCGATGAAACCTCCCGCACCGGCAACGACGATCATTCGATCCTTTCCTCCCGCCCCGTTTGAGGGCGTTTTCAAATCCTTTTTCATACCACTTAGTCTCCCTTCATTTGTTTTATACGGAACGACATAAGTGTTTGCATATTTGGCTGTAGCGGCGCTCGCCCTGCGACCCAAAGCCGTCTTCTGGCGACGGGTCGTAGAGCGCCGCTACAATTTATGTCGCTCTGTATAGTAACTATCCCCTGGTAGAGCCAGAGGCTTTAGAATCCTTGGCCCTTCAAAGGGGCCTGACCGCCGCCAGGAAGAAAACCCTCACCCGATCACTCCTTCTCCCCTCTCCCCTGGGGAGAGGGAAGAGGGGGAGGGGAGTTGGGGTGAGGGGTCCGTTCCAAACCATAAAAGCCCACGACTTGCATCCATAACTCGTATTCCCAAACTATCCCGTGAGGGCTAATCGAACCGCTTGATGCCTGCGAATTCGAGCGCCACGTTCCAGACGAATCTCGGGCCGTAGACAAGATAGCGGCGCCCCAGCCGCCGCGGCTCGCTGGCCAGCCGGTAAAACCACTCGAGCCCGTGCTCTTGCATCCAGACGGGCGCCTGGGAACTTCGACCCGTGAGGAAATCGAATGCCGCACCCACCCCCACTAAAACCGGAACTTCAATCCGCTTTCGGTACTCCGCCATCCAGTTCTCCTGTTTGGGAGTACTCAGGCCCACCCAGAGGACATCCGGGCGGCATGCCCGCACGAGACGGAACAGCTCTTGCTCCTCACTGGAGTTCAAAGGGCGAAAAGGCGGAGTATAGGTCCCTTCCACCCTGGCGCCGAAACGCCGCCTCAAAACTCCCGCGAGCTCGTCTGCAACTCCCGGCGCGCCGCCGTACAGGAAATGCCGGTACCGGCCGCCCGTCACGCTAAAGAACGTTTCCATGAGCTCCGGCCCATAGACTCTCCGCCGCATGGGGAATCGGCGGGCCTTGCCGATCCAGACCAAAGGCATTCCATCTGCCACCACCATGCCGGCATTGTTGAGAATTCCTTTGAAGCGCACGCTGTGTTGCGCCTCCATGACACCGTGCATTCCCGTAACCGCGACATAATTTCCCGTCTTTCCTCTCGCGATCCAGTCGGTCATTCGGCCTATGGCTTCCGGAATCTGCACGGCATCCACACGTACACCCAATACTTTGAAGAACGCGGGCACAGTGGTGAGGCAGGATGACATCAGGTTAGTTGCAGGTGGAAATGGCCTGATCGTAAATATCCCTGAGGGTGAGGTAGTTTCGCTCAGCCGTATACTTCAGCTCGTATTCCCGGCGGGCGGCTTTTCCCATCTCATCCATTTGTGGCGAGTGGTGGAACGCCCAATCGGCCTTGGCAGCCAGATCATCCGGATTTCCAGGTGAAAAATGCAGGCCCGTGCAGCCGTCCGCCACAATTTCCTGCATCGCCCCGAGGCGCGAACAGAGGACCGGCGTCCCGCAGGCGAGCGCCTCCACAATCGTCATCGGAAAATTCTCATAACACTCACTGGGCACAATCAGGAATCTTGCATTCTTGATCGCCGCCTGCGCCTCCGGGTGGCTCACGTGGCCGGCAAACGAAACGTTGGACAGATTCAATCGCGACTTGGCGAGCTCCGCCTCGCGGCGAAGCGGACCATCACCCAGGATGCGGAGGGGGATGGGCGAAGAAAGTTTTCCCCAGGCGTTCAGCAGAGTCGCCACTCCTTTTTCCGGGGAAAGACGCCCCACAAACACCGCGCCTTCACCGGAGCCATCCTTCACTCCCGGATCAGTCGAGACAAAGTTTGGTTTAACGGAAATCTTTTCCTCGCGCAGACCGCCCTCCGTGAACTTTCGCCGTGCAAATTGCGAGAGGGCAATGTACCGGGTCACACCTTCCACCCAGGTTTGAGCTTTCCGATGGGCCGCAATCATCGCCGCCACCGCCGCGGTGGCAAAGGTCGATTGGTGGTAGCAAGCGTGCTGAATCCCCCGCCAAAGCGAGACTTCGCGGCATTCCTCGCAAAGCCTGCCCTGACGAAAGAACGTCGCAGCCGGACACAACAAACGGAAATTGTGAAGCGTCTGGACAACGGGAACTCCCGCCTCACGGCAGGCCGCGAAAATGGAAGGTGAAATTTGCATGAAGGTGTTATGGACGTGAACGAGGGCGGGCTTCTCTTGAAGAAGCAGTTGGAGGATTTCCCGGCGCGCTCGTTCCGCCCAGATCATGCGCTTGGGCAAAAGGAGCCTTTGAACCGGCGAGGCATTCCGCAACTCCATGTTGCTGCGGTTATAGACCACCACCTCATGCCCCCGGCTTTCCAGCAGGGAACGCTCTTGAGAGAAGACCTGGTCTTCTCCACCCGGTTGCTGGTAATAGTTGTGAACGAGAACGATTTTCATGAAGGGCCCGTTTACCGTGCCTGGCAGATTCCCACCTGGCGCTCCCGGGGCTCCTGAACACCGGGCTGGCTTTGCGGGGGGGCCGTGGCGGGTGCAGGACAAATTTCCGAGGAGGTGCAGGGAATCACCTGCGGGTTCACGATGCGCCCGTTGGCAAGATAAAGAACTCCGGGCCGGTTTGAAACGTAGTCCAGGACCTCTTTAAGCCCGTCCCAAAGCCGCAATTCCTGAATCTCCCAGGAGTGGCCGTAAAGGTGCCACACTCCGCCGTTCCTCAGGACGGTGTCGAAAAACATTTTGGCGAGAGACACCCAATCTTCCGCGTGCCAGAAGCGGATCAAATAGTCCCGCCCGCGCCCAAGATCGCCGGCCCGCAAAAGATTGCGAAGGTAATCGATTCTCGAGTGAGGATAAACGTGAACGGAGGTGGGCATGGAGAAGGGGGCAAAATTCATGCCGCGAGCCAGCATTTCCGTGGTGCGTGCGCCCGTGAAACCGGCCCGCTTCACTGCGGCGATCACACTCCGGTTGTGGCGCCCGCCTGGGTAGGCAAACATCGGAATTTTCTTTCCCATTTCATCTTCCAGACGCTTTTTGCAGCCTTCCACCTCGATCACCAGTTGCCGCGAATCGCATCGGGTGAGGTTCTTGTGGGAAACCCCGTGGGCCCCGATTTCAAACCCTTGCGCGTCGAGAGACAACATATCGGTGCGATCCATGCGCACAGCGGAGTGATGCCCCTGGATCGGAATGTAGAATGTGCCCGGGAGTTTGCGGTCCGCGAGCAGCTTGGCGACATCCCCATCAAAGGGGTCACCGTCATCCCAGCTCGTGGTGACGATTCTGGTTGAGGGCCTTCCGATGGAGGGGTTGAGGGCTGGCGTGGAGGCCCTCAACGTGCCGTTGTGGTCAGGTGCTTCTGGATGGCATTTCATATTTTCACCCTAAGAGGATTTGTGAGGAACTTCCTGTGGCGTGGGAGAGGGAGGGCGGAATCGGGGTGCTCCCTCAATGCTGATTCATCACCAGCGTCCACGCGTCGTAGGAAAGCACGTTGCCTCTCCACGCGAACCTCTTTGCACTGGAAGAGGCAAGTTGAAAATGATTATAGGAGAACCGATTATGAAGAGAATCGAAGACCTCGTCGCCAAGAAGCGAGGCGCGCACAATCCCCGCGGCAATTCCCTGATCCTGAATAATGGTATTGTCGTGGACGTAAAGGTTTCGGAGCAGATAGGGCGTACCCAGGCGATTGGACCCGCGCTGCGCCTGGATTCCCACGATTCCGTTCATGCAGTCCCTTACCGTGTTCCCGAAGATTTCGACGTCCGAGGATGCCGCCACAACGATTCCCCCGCCATACCAGGGCGAAGTCTTCCCTGAGGCGCTGAATCCGTCGTTTTCGATCAGGTTGTCCTGAATCACCGCGTGATAACTGATTTCGTGGAGGATCCCGGCCGCCTGGTTGGACTTCGTATGGTTGTGGTCGTAAAGGGTGTTCTCATTATCGATATCGGTCCATAAACCCGGACCTTTGTTGTCATGGGCATAATTGTCGCGGACAACCAAATCCTTCGTGAAGGCGAATTTGCTGCCCCCGGCTTCCCAGTCGTATGCGTATCCGGCGTAATTATTGAAGGCGATCTCGTTCCCCTCCACGCGGACGTCGCTGCCTCCGCCGCCGATGCCGAGTTGGCCGTTATCGAGCAGTTGGTTGTAAAGGGCCTGCATGCCGTTGCCGAGCCGGATTCCCGCTCCGTGATTGAGGCGAATCACATTGTTCTCCACCACCCAATGGCTGCTCATCTCACCCGTGTCCGACCTTCCCTGCACGGCTCCATCCCCTGCCGCGCAGGCGTATTTTTCAATCGTCAAGCCTGAGATCCGCACATTCCGCGAGGCCCCCCAAAAGGCGTGGGGAGTGACGCTCAGTTCGACTCGATGCCCGGTGGGATCGTCGGCGACGACGACGGAATGGGCGGAATAATCCAGATACCATTTGCCGGGAGCCACATCCCCGCGGTCATTGACCCGCACCAGGGGCTTGTCATCAAAGAAAAGGTCTTCGGGAAATGGGCAGGCGGGATGCGCCGAATCACACGTTCCGCGCAACTGACTTCGCGGAGCAGCTTCGGTGGAAGCCTGCCATAATTCACCGGACCGCACAAATCCCTCGAGGAGCTGAGCACCGTTCAAAATCGCGCCGGGTTCGCCGACAAACGAGTCTCCATCTTTCGGGTGGACGGATTCGAGGCGATGCACTCCCGCTTTAAGGGTGAAGCTGGTTCCGGGCGGCTGCTGATCAACCATCTCGCCCAGGTGCGCACCAGGTTCCACCACAATATTTCTTTGACCCCTCGGACCTGCCCAGCCCGCTCCACCGTTCGGAGGACAGAGAATGGATCCCCAGAATACCGCGACGAAAAAGGCCGCCCCTGATCTCCACCGGCTCACTGCGCCAAGTCGGCGTGACTTTGTTGCCTCTCTCATCGGTTTCTTGTCAAGCGAAAGCACGGTCTTCGGAGGAGTGTTCAGTTGGTTGGATCCGGATTTTGCGAGGAATGGCGCCCAGGCGCGCCAAAAATCAGCTCGAGCTGCTGATGACGTTCAATCGCCGGGACAAAATGGATCGGCTGAGGCGCATGGCGAACAGCCACCCGCTGTCGGCGCCTCAGGAACTCGACGTATCCGATGATCGCCAGGAAGTGGAGAGGGGGATGCCAGGTCAGCATGGTCATGAAGATCGAGCGAAAAGTAAGGAGAGCGAGGATCGCCAACGCTTCGTACGCAAGTTGGCGGCCTTCGCCATCCAGGGAAGGATCGCGCAGGTATTTCAGGAGAAACCACCAGGTCGCCACGAGCACAATCAGGAAGGGAATCAGGCCCCAGACGCCTGTTCCCGCGATGACATCAAGATAATCGCTGTGCAGCGTGGAGGTGCCCACCATACCCAGCTTGGCGAGGACCGCAAACCGGCCCGCCGCATAAGCCCCGAAACCTGTCAACGGCCGCTCGAGGTAGGTCTGCCAGGCAAATGCCCACCACTGCGCGCGGCTGCTGAGCGTGGCCAGTTGCGCCTCCGTTTGTCCGCGTTCCATAAATGCCCAGATCAGCCCGCCCATGGTGAACAAAGCGACCATCGGGGTAACCACCAGCGCAAACATGGCGCCGAGCCTTCCCCGCCTGGAGTAGACCAGCACAATGAACACCCCCAAAAGTAGCCCGGCAAAGGCCGTTCGAGTTTGGGCCATCACCATGGTGGCCAGGCCGGCGCCAAGGAGGAGGAGATACCAAAGCTTACGAAATCCCTCGTTCGAGGCGGGAAACAACCGCGTGAGGCACAAGAGCACGATAATCCCCGCAAAGGTTCCCACATCGTTGGAGCTCACGGCGGGCAACACTCCTTCCAGGCGCAGCCCCAGCTCGGCGCCTCCCAGCGTCTGGCCGTGCAGGGCCGCATGCGGCCAAATAACCGCACCCATCCAAACGCTGAGCAGCAGCATGCCGTAGAGCGCCCAGGTCCAATTGAAAAGCTTCCGGTAGTCTTGAATGGAGCTGACCGACTCGAGAATCGCCGCGAGCAGAGCAACGTCAACAAGGTATTCACACGATTTGTAAAACGTCCAGGACGGATACACGGACCACGCCGAGGAAGCCACTTCCACCAACCCGAAGACCGTTAGAGCTCCCACCACTCCGCGGAACATCGATCCCAGCCAGTGAATCCGACGCACGGCAAGAATTCCGAACAGGCTGAAAGCCACCAAGATGTCGAGGGCGACACGATAGACCGCCCATGCATCCAGAGGATCAGATGCAATGTCGTTCACCGTGCGGATTCGGAATACCAGTGCGCTTGCCAATGCCAGCATCCAGAGCAGTTGCCACCCTCGAATCGAATGCGATCGAATTTCGTATTTTTTTACTTGGAGCATCGCTATCTTATTCGAGCCACGATCAGCCTGATGAATTCCCGGTCTTCGCGGTCCAGCCCGAGAACGGCCAGCGTGCCGGCAAACAATCCGATGGCAACAATGATATTCACAGCGAGTGTCAAAACGGCGTTGTGGAGGGGAACCAGACGCAGCAGCAACAAGCCCGCTGCCGCCAGGAGCGTGGAAAGGAGCCCTTTGAGATACCGTTTATCATAGGGCCAGATTCCCAGAAGGCGCTTGATGAACAGAATGGAAACGATAGACAGCCCTCCCACCGTAAAGGCTGTCCCGATGGCCGCTCCCATCATTCCCCATCGGGGCACCAGGAGAAATCCCAGGATGATATTGGCCACCATGGTCACGGCGGTGAGGAGGGATATGGCTTTCTGATAGCCCGTCATCACCAGTACCGGGCCTGTGGTTCCCGTCCCCGCATTCAGCAATTGGCCCAAACCCAGGACCGGGAGGACCGATGCGCCGATGACGTAGGGCTTTCCAAACGCCACCGTCATGATTTGTGAAGGAACAGCGCACATCAGCAGGAATATCGGAAGGCTCAAATACAAAGACCATTTGGTGCTGACTCGAAACATTTCCTCCAGCCTTTGCACCTTCCCTTGGTGAAACAGGTCGGCCGTCATGGGTGACATCATGGCCCCGAAAGCGCTCAAGATGACGGCCAGCGCGATGGAAAGTTGCGACGCCGCGTGGTAGGTGCCCGCCTCGGCTGCGGAACGGAAATATCCCACGAAGAGGCGGTCCACCCAGATGAGGATCATGCCGCATACGATCGCCAGGTTCGCCGGCAGCGAAAACAGGATCAGATCCTTGCCTAGAAATCTTGGTTGAATCTCCTTGGAAACAATTTCGGGAAAAAGCCGGCGGACATAATGGAGGCCCAGAAGCAGCGAGACTCCCCACGAGAGAACAATCGCCGCCAGCGCCCCCTTCAGACCCCACCCGAAGAAATAAGCGACGATAATCAATACGAGAGCCAGCGCGGATTGACACACCTCTTCGGCATAAACCGAGAACTTCATGCGCTGAGAAATCTGCGTGGCCGCCGCAGCAACCCTCAAACAGGAAATCATCGGAAAAGTAAGTGCGAACCATTTGAAAACGGTAGTGATCCCGGCGCTGTGAAATTTCGATTCTCCCAGCCACGGGGCAGCCAGATAAAACGCCACACCGAGTAACAAGCCTGTGGCCAGTGACCAGCGAATGGATTCCTGAATAACCCCCTTCACAACCGCCTTGTCGCGATGGCGATGGAGAGAGCCAAAGCGAATCACGCCGTCGTCCAGTCCAAGGGGAGAAACCAGCGTCACAATCCGCGTGATGGTCCACCCAATCGCGTATTGCCCGAACACGGTGGGAGCCAGGACTCGAGCCAGGGTTATATCCACAAGCAGGCGAAGGAATCGCCCAACGGTCCTGCCCGCCAAAACCACTCCTACGCCGGAAGCCAGAGCGTGAACGTCCTTTTCCTCGGTGGATTGCACGGGCGGGGGTGGAGGTACGACGACTTCCATCTGCGGGCTCGCAAGGGGTGATTGCCGGAGTGCCGGTTGAATGCTCATGAAACGGTGTGCTGACCAAGTGGGAAAATCAAATTCGGACAAGCGGATGGGTTTCAACCCAGACCTCATGCCTTTGCGACAAATGCCAAGCCCAATTCC
>JASHTO010000012.1 GCA_030040515.1 Terriglobia bacterium | reverse complement strand
GGCGCCCGCCGGTTCCGGGAACACCATTGCCTTCCCACTCCGGCGCGTACCAGACCAGAATCACCCGCAGCGTTTTCTCCTCGCCGGGCGCGACGTTGAAATCGACCGCCAGGGACGACCCGCCGTCGTCGTGTTCAGTCGTCGAGGGTAGCTTCTCCTGAGCTTTATCCCAGGTCGGCCCGTCCACGCCCAGAGAGCCTCCGGTGCGCGCACTGTCGACATCGAGCGCGGCCAGGACGTAGCTCATTCCCCAGGCCTGGTTTTCAACCCACACACCTTGTAAGCCCGCTGGAGCGGGACGGCGACTGATCTGGCAAGGCGGCATGACGGGCTGCGCGGGCAAATTGGGCCAGCCAATGGCGTAGTCCCGCGAGTGATGTTCGGCAAAGCCCGGAAAGCTGAATACCAGGCAACCCTTCTGTTCACCCGTACCTCTATTCCGCAGGTGAACTTCAAAGACCGCGCCGGGCGTGTTCGACACCCTGGAGTCGCCGGGAATAAATGGTGACCAGCTCCTTACGCCAATTTGCACCGGTGCTTCCGACTTATACTCAACGTCGGCGATGGGATAGTGTCCCCAGTACTCGCTCTCCTGCATGGAGCCGAGCACGTTGATTCCGTAAGACGGCCGATTGTTGCCCGTATAATTTTTGGTCTGGCCGGTTCCGAACACCCAGGCGCGGCCATTCACTACGATTCCCAGATACGGTGTGTTCAGCGGCCCGCCAATGGGGGTGAGGTGGTTGAAGATCGACGTATAGCCAAGCACTCCGGAGGGCTCAAGATACAACGCTCCTGTGTCAATGCCCCCCAGCGGCATACCGGAAACGGGAAACGGTCTCTCGATATACAAACCAAAGTATCCGGGCGGCTTGGTGCGATAGCAGATGCCGGAGACCGGATTCCTGTAGCCGGCCGCGGCGAAAGTGCTCCACTTTGCCCCTTCCAGGCCCGGCGAAAATAATCGGCCGTCCAGCGTCATTTCATCAGCTCGTCCGGGAATCTGCACCGCTACTGCCGCGCCGCCCATCCTCAATGGCGGCTCTGCCGCCAGCGCCCCGGCGCCAGCCGAAAGGCGCAGAAAAGTGCGTCGCGTAAGTTCACGCTTCATTGGTACCCGCCTTCCACCTTGAATCCGAAGTTCACTTTGCCGTGTGGAAAATGCCTTTGGACAACGTTAAATTTCGAAAGGTTCTCCACCTCTACGGTGTATCCCGCAGGAACGTCGACCTGATAGGTGAGGGCATCCGGAGATTTCCACCAGCGCATGGAGACAAAACCTTCGGGAGTGGGAATGCGTCCCACGCACCAATCGAGCGATAAATTAGTGAAGCGCAGATGGACCTTCTTGCGGACGCGGTCCACGTGATAGAGGCCCAGGACATCGCGATAAAGCTCGGTTACAACGTTTGATTCGAAGGCGTGGTTCATGCTCGCTTCGTCGCTGCTGTTTTCCCACATGGTGCCGGTGAGTTCGGCCATGTAAAGCAGGCTCGCAATCACTTCCTCGATTAATTGGTCGGTAAGACCGACGCGCGAAAGCAGTTCCTGCCGCAGGACGTTGCCCATGAAAGCATTGGAGGGGGGGATGTCAGGATAAGCCTTGGTCTTCCACCGTTGTGGTCCGAACTGGCTGCGAAGCGTCTCCCAAAGTTGAGGGTAGGTTTGGGGAGAGGCGATGTCGAAGTAGAAGGCATAGTACTGGCACGTCTCCGTTCGATTATGGGAGGGAACAAGTTTTCCGTCCTGCAGGACCGCGTTATCGACAAAAAACTGGCCGTCATAAGACTGTTGCCGGATGAGCTTGCGCAGCGCTTCGGCCTGCTCGACAAACTGCGGCAAATCATATAGCCGCCCCGCCGCGGCCAGGGCCGCGGCATAAAGCATGTTGGTGGGATAACTCAGAGGTTGGACGTAATCATTCGACTTCGACCATTCGATAAATACCCAACCCTTCAGATCTTGAAGCAGCCCCTCGGCATTCCGGAAGGGCGCATAATAATCGAAAACTTTCATGACGCGATTCCGGAGCCCCGCCACCGTCTCGTGGTCATCGCTGCGTTGCAGGTATTGCTCCAGTTGAATGATGAACCACAGGGGCCACGTCGCCGAAAAGTCAGTGCCCGAATGGTCCGACGGATAACACGCGGGGAGCATCCCGTCGGGCAGGTCTCCAAAGCTGTCGGGCAACAGATAGTTTTCGAACTGATTGTGTTCCGCGCGCGTATGCCCGGTCAGGAGCGGGGCCACGCGCGCGGTAAATGATGAATCGCACAGCCACCCGGCGCGCTCGCGGGTGGGGTTGTCCTGAAACAGATCGATGGCGTTGGCACGGTAGCACTCCCTGCCCGCCGCGAACAGCTTGTTGAGACCATCATGGCTACAGCTAAAGTGCGCCGTCCAGACGTCGGGCGCCGTGTATTCGCGTAGATACACATGATCGACGGAACACTCTCCCTCCAGCACCATGAGCTTCAGGAACTCGAGTCCGTAGGGCTCAAAAGTCTCAAGATCGTACGTGCCTGGGGCCAGCGTATAGGCGACGATGTTGTCACACATGAGGCGCTTGAAATCCACATCGCCGTTCGCCAGCGTCTCGTCAAAAGTAAAGTAGAGCTTGGTAGGAGTGTGAGCGGTTACGTGCGCGCCGAAAAATCCCGCCAGATTCGTGCCGAAATCAAGAGTCTTGAATTGGCCGGCGGTCAGATGAATCGGTTGATCGCACACATAAGGCGCATCGATGCGATTGTTGACCGTCGTCTTCGTCTTTTGCAGCTCGAGGTAGGGAATCTCGGTCAAGTCATCCCAGCGATAACCGAGCATATGGGGTCCGATCCGGGCGGCGCTGGGGATCGAACGGTCCTCGAAGAGGCTTTTCGGCGCATTGCCGCTCCAATTGAACTCGCCCTCGGCTGCGACCATTTCCGGTTGGCGTTTCTCGTAGTCGGGAAAAGGCACGCGGCGCGGTATGTATTGGCGGGGAGGAAAAACGGCGCACTTCACAGCCTCCAGGGGAGAATCGGCACCTTCACGCCACGCCGACGATTGCGAGTCCAGGTGATACACCTCGGAGAATGTCCGTTGAAACGTGTAACGCTGCACCTTCTCCACGCGTTGCGTGAGAATCACGGCCTCGAAGGGGCGCCCATCGCCTGACGTTGAAGCCAGCACCTCCGTGTCCGTGGTTACTTCCGCCTGCAGGAACGAGGGCTGATCCAATACGTAATAGCTGTTGACGTTGTATCCGGCCACTTCGGCGCAAACATAATTCTGGCCGCTTTCGAGGTGCGGCGTTATGTCCCAAAGGTCCACGCGGAAGTGGTCCTTGGGACCGCGTGCCGGTCCCCAACCGTGGAACTTCCCATTGAAATAAACCCGATAGAATGTGCAGCCGGCCATCCGGAGGTAAACGTGCTTTGCGGCAGGCGGCTGGAAAACAGCGCGAAATCCCACCCACAGATTCATTTCCTTTTCGCGCCCCTCCGGCCAAATAGGCTTGGCCGAGCGGAAGGACGATTCCAATGCCGGGCTGGAATCTGCACTCCCGTAAGCCCCCAGGCGGCGAGGTATCTCGATGGATGCCACCGTCGCAGCCACCGAGCTGCTTAAAAAACGCCGGCGGGTCAATTCGACCTGCTTTTTCTCTTTTTTCAAAGCCCAACCCCTTGGCCTTGCGGTTTTCCAATCAACACGAAACCTTTACAGAGCGACGTAAATTGTAGCGGCGCTCTACGACCCGTCGCCAGAAGACGGCTTTGGGTCGCAGGGCGAGCGTCGACCGGCGGTCATAGACCACCGCTACAGCCAAATATGCAGACACTTATGTCGTTCCGTATAGAATATAACAGGCGTCCCGAATGCAGTGAAGCTGAGATTTCCCGTTAATTTTGAAAGAATCGTCTTCCGGTTTTAATTTTTTTGCCTCGAATTCCCCCTTTGCGCAGCCAACGCACATAGAAGGCGTGAAAAAATAAACAATCTCACGTCAAGGCGCCAAGACGCAAAGTTGCGCAAGGCAGAAGCGCTTTCTTTGCTTGGTGGTGCTTTGCGCCTTGGCGCCTTGGCGTGAAATGTTTTTCTTTTGAGTAGATTTTTTCATAGCTTCAGGTAGGCTTGCCTCGATGGGTTTCTGATGATTTTCAGCAGTGCTTATCTGCTGATGGGTTGACAGTTCGAACGAACCCGCCCGTTCTCAACCGCGCTGGCATACTGGCGGAATTGTCGCTTTCGACCCGCCCAAGATGCTCATCACAGGCCCATTTTATGCCCTTTGTCTCGCTTTAGTCTGCGTGGGTTATTTGCAGTGCATGGCCACCCGAGGATCGGCTTTTCAGGCCTTGAAAAAAAATCGAAAAACCTCTTGACCGACTAATTGGTTTATGTTAGTCTGCTGCCAGGTTTTAGGGGATAGAATAGTTTTATTTGACTAATTCTAGTTTCCAAGCACTTTAACTTTGTAACGGCAACATCAACCGCAAGTACAACGGCAAGTGCAAGTTGAATATTGCGTTTTAGCCTTTATTGGCACCAGGGTTGTTGAGTCATATTCCGAATCAGAGGGAGGGGAGCATCTTGAAGAGCATCAGGCGTACTTCCGGTTTTGCAATAGTCGCGGCTTTGGCCTTGGCGTGCTCGCTTTGGGCGCAAAGCGATCGAGGAACAATCACGGGAACCGTGTTGGACCAATCGGGAGCCGTGATGGCAGGCGTCACGGTAACGGCAACCAATACAGAGACAGGTGTTGCCACACAGGCCACTTCTGGCCCCGGGGGCGCGTACACAATTCCCTTCTTGCATGTGGGCAAATACGACGTAGTGGCCGAGATGCAGGGGTTTAAAAAATTCCTTCAAAGCGGCTTGGTCTTGGAAGTTGGACAAACTGTAGCCTTGGATATTCACATGCAGATCGGATCGGTTAATCAGACCGTTCAAGTGACTGCCCAACCGCTCCTTGACAGTGACAATTCCACCAAAGACACCGTGGTGACGTCACGGGATGTCGAGGAATTGCCCATCGTATCGCAGTCGGAAATTCGCAACCCTGGGTTTTACATCAACCTTGCGCCGGGCGTGGTCAGCCGCGGCACGGTAACGCCAACCGCCAGCGGGTCCGGCCGGCAATTGGACTCCACCGTGAACGGCAGTCCCAGCGGTGCCGTTGAATTCTTCCTGGACGGAATGCAAATCGGCCAAGGCGGCATGATGACCGGGGAATTTGGCGATCTGCCTTTTCCTCCTGACTCGGTGGGCGAATTTAGAGTTATGACGCTGCTGCCGGAGGCGGAATTGGGTGAAACGGCCCTCGGCGTCGTCAGTTTTGCCATGAAGTCCGGGACGAACCAGATCCATGGCGAGGGTTACGAATACGTGCGCAACAACGCGCTGGATTCGTGTGGGTTCTTTGCCTGCGAGGCGGTTGGCAGCAAAACTCCCGTGAACAAGCAGAACGAATTTGGCGCGAACGTGGGCGGCCCGGTTGTGCTTCCTCACATCTACAACGGACGTGACAAGACGTTCTTCTTCGGCTGGTATCACGCTTTCCGTCTGCGCAACGAACCGAGCAACGCGCTCGATACGGTTCCGACCGTGGCCATGCAAGGCGGCAATTTGAGCAATCTGGGTCAAACCCCGATTGCCGATTGCGGCGCCGCAGGGAATCAGCAGTGCTTCGATGCCATTGGCCGCGCGATGTATGAGAACGAAGCCTACGATCCGGCCACCACGCGGACCGTTGCGGCAGGCGCTGCCGACCCGGAAACCGGCCTCACCAACACCAGCGGAGCAACTGCGATCCTGCGCGACGGCTTCGGTTACAGCCCCACGACGGGACTCCCCACCGCTTCCGCCAACATCATTCCGTCCAGCCGGATTGATCCCTTGGCGGCCAAGATGTTCACGTACTTTCCCCAAAGTGGCATGCGTGCGGGCACCGAGTTTGGGTACATTGACAACTGGCTGGCCTCCTACACGGCGTTGACCAACACCTCAGAGTGGGGAGCCAAGATGGACCACAACATCTCCAGCCGCAACCGCATTATGGGTGAATTCGCCTGGTCCAACGAATACAACCCCAGCGGCTCGAAGTGGCCGGGCGCGATCACCAATGGCGGCACCAGCTACACGCAGCAAGACATCGCGCGCTTCAGCGATGACTTCATCTTCAGTCCGACGGTGGTGAACCATTTGGGTGTAGGCTTTAACCGCCTGGGAACCATGAGCTACCCCGGGGCGGGAACTGGATGGCCGGCAAAGCTGGGTTATAGCGGCGTGCCGCAAACCGGACCCGGATCGGTTTTCGTCGAACTCAGCATCGGAGACTTGGGTAATCTCTACGCCACCCAGGGACAGAGTTATGGCGCGACCAACGTTTTCAACGTGAGTGACAACCTGAACTGGGTAAAAGGGAAGAACTCGTTCAAATTTGGTGGGAGCTACACGAAATTCCAGGTGAACGCGTGGTCCGCAAGCTACCAATCCAGCTTTTTGACCTTCGATGAGGGAACCACGTCCTTGCCGGGTCCCTCCACTTGGTACAACGATTCCTGCCCCGCCGGCGGGGAGTGCACCGGGATGGGCGAGGCGGGATTCCTGTTGGGCGATGTGAGTACGGGTACGGCGGGAATTACGGGCGTCACGGGCGCGGACCGCTATGCGTACTACGGCTTTTTCGGCCAGGACGATTACAAGTTCAGCCGCAGGCTGACCCTTAACCTCGGCCTTCGCTATGACATTTTCCGGCCGGATGTGGATGCTCACAACGCCTTGTCCTGGGTGAGCCCCTTTGCCATGAATACCCAATACGGCATCCGGGGCGCAATGGTGTTTGCGAGCAATGGCCAACGCTCTCCGGTTTCAGCGTCACTGGGCGATTTGGGCCCGCGCATCGGCCTCGCCTATATGCTGAACGATAAAACCGTGATCCGGAGCGGCTACGGAATCCTCTATACGGCGGGTGGTATTGAGCGCGCCCTCTCCGGCACGTCGGGGGGAGGCCGGCTCGGCTACAACGCCTCCAACGCACTTCCTGAAAACGTCGTCAGTGGGTATTCGGGCCTTACTCCGGTCTTCCAACTCAGCAGCGGGTGGCCCTCCTCCAAGTTCCCCTTGCCGCCCTTCATCAATCAGTCCTATGAAGTGGGGCAGGGACCGTTCTTCGAAGGATTCCCTGGTGACAATAAGGTACCTTCGATTCAGAACTGGACCTTTGATGTGCAGCGGGAAATTCCCGGCAGAATGGTGGTTGACGTGGCCTACGTGGGCACTAAGGGAACCCATATTCCCAGCCGGTTGATGAATTCCAATGTGATGCCGACCGAGTACACGAATGCCTTCACGTATGCGCAGAGCACGTCGCCGTATACGCCGGGTAACTACCTTTTCAGTGCCATTGGAACCCCGGCCGTGCAGGCGCTTCCCATCGTTCAGGCTATGCCCGTTGATCCGACAACCGGTAACCACTCTCCCTTCACGGGGTTTGAATCGGTGTGGGGAAGCAGTGCGACCCTCGGCCAGGCCTTGCGGCCCTTCCCTCAATACACGACTGACACGACTGAAGGGCTTTCCCAAATGCGGGATTTTGGCGAAGGCGTGGGCAACTCAATCTACAACGCCCTCCAGGTTCAGGTGCGAAAGCAGTTCTCCGAAGGCCTGACCTTCCTCGCCTCGTATACTTGGGAAAAGACCATGACGGATGCCGGAAGCTTGTTTAATGAGTTCTCCGGCTTCACCCAGGACTTCTATAATGCGAGGGCAGAGAGGTCACTGGCTCTTAACGATTACCCGCAAACCCTTACCCTCTCATACGAGTACCAATTGCCCTTCGGGCCCGGCAAGAGGTTTGCCACTCAAGGCGGCGCGGCCGGAAGGATTGTGGGTGGCTGGGAAATCGCGGCGTTCCAGACTTACCAAAGCGGGCCGCCCAGCATTATCGCCAGCGGCGACAATCCGCTGAATCCTTATTCCGGTCCCAATAGCTTCCTGACGCGCCCCAACATTGTGCCCGGCGTTCCCAAGCGGTCAGTGGCGTTCAGGGAAGGTAAGTGGGATCCGAATGGTACCGTCGTGAACGGCGTTGACTACGGCGCCGTGAACAATGTGGCGGCGTGGACCGATCCTTCCTCAAACACTCTTGACCCGTGGACTCTCGGCAACGCACCTGCTACGGATGGCACCGTCCGTGGCTTTGGCTGGCTCGACGAAGACGTCTCGATCATTAAGAAAACGAAGGTTAAGGAGCGGGTCAACGTTGAATTCCGCGCTGACTTCCTGAACATCTTCAATCGGACGGTGTTCGGGTTCGATCAGGGCGGCGACCAGTACGGTTCGATTCTCCAAGGCAATGAGGTTTCCTCCGGCCTTGGCGGTTTCGGCCACATCACAACTCAGGAGAATTTCCCTCGGGAAATTCAGTTTGGCTTGAAGATCACGTACTAACGACAGAGGACCGAGGTGAGCGCCTTGAGCGCTCCTCGGCGGTTCTTCCGGGGCGACAGAAGAGCGGAAAGGTAATTCCGATCTCTTCTGTTGCCCTTTGTTTTTCTGGGCATCAAGGATACCGATGCAGGGATGCGGCAGGGGACTCGGATCATGAGTGATCGACCGTGAAAA
>JASHTO010000143.1 GCA_030040515.1 Terriglobia bacterium | reverse complement strand
CGATAACTGAGCCCCATCAGCACGGCTCCATCTACCAGCCGCAATTGCCCACCCTTCACTCTCCCCAACACCTCTACCCTTTCCAATTCCCGCCTGCTCATCAACGTTCGCCCCAATCTGACCTCCTCTCGGAGGTCTCATTAGGGGACATTTCTATCGAGGTGAAAAGGGGACATTATCAAAGAGGCACAACAGCGAAGGCGCGGGCGGGTAGCGGGTCAATTTGAAAATTCGGCGTAGGGGCACCCCTTGCGGGTGCCCTGCTCAACTTCGCTGGACTGAAGGGCAGGGACAAGCCCTGCCCCTACGGAATTCAAACTGACCCACTACGCGCGGGCGAGTGCGCACGACCCATCACACTTCCCCGCGTTTTGCCGCAGCGGTGATGCGGTCAGCGGCGCGAAATGCCAGGGCTTCGATGGTCATGGTGGGCTGCCCGCGGCCGGAAGTCACAAAGCTGCTGCCGTCGCAGAGGAAGAGATTGGGCACGTCGTGGGTGCGATGATCGGCGTTGATCACCGAGCGCTTCGGATCGTTCCCCATGCGGCAGGTGCCGAGCAGATGGACGGCGTGAGTCTGGTTGCGGATGGGCTGCGCGTAAACCTGCTTCGCCGGGCTCGCCGCCAGCAGCTCCAGCGCGCGGTCTTGCAGATACTTCATCATCTTCACATCATCCGGGTGATGCTGGTGCGTCATGCAAAGCGCGGGCAGTCCCCAGGCGTCCTTCAAATCCGGATCGAGCGTGAAGCCGTTGGTTTCAACGGGCAATGAGGTGGTGTGGCACGAAATGCTCATGGAGTACGCAAAGCTTTCGGCCAGCCACTTCTTGTACTGCTTGCCCCAGGACGGAACTTCCGGCGGCGTGCCCACCGCGAAGCCGATGGGAGTGCGCCCGAAGCGCGCGTCCATTCCTCCTCCGCCGTAAAACCCCAGTTTGGGATCGATTTCGTAAAAGTCATGCACCACGCGGCTGACGGCGGCGCTGGTGTAATCGTTGAGCGGGTGCTCGAAGACGGCGGTGACTCCGGTGAAGCCGTTGGTCATCAGGTGCTTTCCCACGATGCCGCTGGAATTTGCGAGGCCGTCGGGAAACTGTTTGGATTTTGAGAGCAGCAGCAGGCGCGGCGTCTCCGCTCCGTTGCAGCTCAGAATCACCGCGCGGGCTTTCTGGAAGTGCCGGCGGCGGTCCCTGTCGAAATAGGCGACGCCGGTGGCGCGGGCGTGCCGATTGGTCTTCACACGAAATGCGTAGCTCTCAGTGCGGATTTCGCACCGCCCAGTCGCCTGCGCCACGGGAACCATGGCCGCGAGCGAACTGGATTTCGCTCCCACCTCGCAACCGAATCCGAGGCAGCGCCCGCAGTGAATGCACGCCGCGCGCCCGCGATAAGGCCGCGAGAGGATTGCCATCGGTGCGGGGAAGGGATGCCAGCCGAGCTTCCATGCCGCCTGCTCAAAGATTACTCCGGAGGATTTGACCGGCAGCGGGGGCAGCGGATAGGGCTTGGTGCGCGGAGGGTCAAACGGACTCGCGCCCGCGAGACCCGAAACGCCCACTTCCCAATCCACTTTGGTGTAGTACGGTTCCAGGTCCACGTAAGTGATCGGCCAATCGTCAAACGCCGTGCCCGGGACGGCGCCACGGCGGCTGCGCTCGATGAAATCGATTTCGTGGAAGCGCCAGAAATTCGCCGTGAAGTGGACGGTGCCGCCACCCACGCAGCGCCCGTAGATTGCGGAGAGCTGCTGGATGGGCTTGTCCTGCGGGGTCGCGCGAAAGGTTTGGGGGGAATTGTGAGCGTTGTTGGTGAGGGCGTGCTCCAGATTCACGGCGATTTCGTCATGCCCGAATTCCGTGGGCTCGATATAGCGGCCCTGTTCGAGCACCACCACTTTGAAGCCGTTCGTGGAGAGTTCCTTCGCCAGCACGCCGCCGGCAGCGCCCGAGCCGACAATGACGAAGTCCACTTCCTCTGACGGCTTGTAGCTGACTTGGGGATTCATAAGGTTTTAAGAGCTGTCACCACAGAGAGCACGGAGAGGCACAGAGAAAGTCGTCTTTGTTTTTCTCCGTGCGCCTCTGTGGTGAATACTTTTCTAGGTATTATCTACTCTGATTATCCTGATATTGTCAAAATCCACCTACTTCCCCTTCTCCTCCGGCGGATGCCAGCTGGGGTAGTCGCGGTCGTAATACCCAAACGGCGGAGTGAACGCCGGGCTGTCATCGAATCCGATCAGCTTCCAGCCTATTTCGCCGCGATTGCCGCCGCGTATCGGGTCGGCGAGAAATCCCATGACCGTGTGCATGCGGATCAGATCAAAAAAGGGCTCCTTCTCGAGCGCCTTCAGCACAGCGTCCTGCTGCTCGGGTGTAGCCTGGGAAAATTTCGCGACACCGGGGTAGAGCTCCTGTGCCTTGGCCTGCAAGACCGGCAGACCTTTTACGTAATCTTCAAGGTTGCCCGCGGCGAAGGTTCGAAGCGCGCGATCGAGGAAATAGATCACGCCGGCCTCGCGCGCGCCCGGCGTTTCGTCAGTCGGAATGATGCGGCTGGCAGCAGCCTCGATTTCCGCAGCCTGGTCGGCAGTCAGAATTTCCAGCTTAGCAGGCGCATCGGAGGCGCGCATGTGCGCAGCGTGCTCCGCGGCCGCGAGGATGGCTGGCCAGTGCAGAGTCGCCCACGCTCCGCCCGCGCCGCGCAGCCCGGCAGCCAGGAATTTTCGCCGGTCGAGCTCGGTTCCTTCATTCGCGTTCATTTCCCGATCCTTGTACGAAATGAATTGCCCACTCTACTCGCAAAATGTATCCCGATGCGAAGGATTTCTTTTTATGGCCTCGATAATCCCGATCTTCGGGTCATCAATAATAATGAATGGTGCTTGTATTTCCAACGGCACACCTTGCGCTAACAACCTTTGTTTTCATCGACATCGTGGGTTACATGTAAGTATCCAATTTGTTTTCTATAACATCGCAGGTTTCCCCAGAGTGTCCTTTTAAATTCCATTTGTTTTCAAAGACATTCCCGGGTTGTTCGTAAAAAACTAAAATCCCCTCGGCGTTCTTTAGAGTCAATAAGTCTTTTATTTTCAATGCAATCTTCACCGGTGAATTTCCTGTAAGTCTAACTAAGTCCTTGCTTATGTGTGGCATCGTGGGTTCGCAGGGGCTCCATTTCGTTCGGCCCGCCATGCCAAAACCCCTTGTGAGTCACAAATAGCCCATTTTAGGCGATCCTTTGTCTTCAGCAACATCCCCGGATGCACCTCAATTTCGAGAAGTTCGCAGGCAGAATAGGGCGGCTATTGCATGTTTCTCACAATGTCTCGTCCCGATAAGGTCTTGGTGCCTCTCCCGCCAACTGCCACCTGTGCGTCGGATAAATTGTAGGATCTGCGTTTGTTGAATTTCAGCAATTTGCACGCAGCTCCAGCCCCCTAGTTTGTATACTAGCTAAGATATACTACTTTGTCAAGAGACACCCGCGGATTGAATGGTTGTACCTGCCCGGGAGCGCGCTCCATCACGCTGCCCATCGGCAAAGGACTGGAATTGTCTGAGGGCGAAGCTCGTGGAAAACTCTCATGCGAATTCGCGGGGGCGCTGCCGATCAGTGCTCCCTCTCCTGTAAATTGAGCCGTTGTAATCATGGCGCTCCGCGCGCGAGTGTGCAAGAATGTGTCGCCCGACTGGGCGGAAAGGTCAACCCTGCATGGCCACAGAGAACCGTACTGCCACGCCTTATCTGATGGGAACAGCCTGCGCGGGCCTGTTCACGTTCGGCGTCAT
>JASHTO010000142.1 GCA_030040515.1 Terriglobia bacterium | reverse complement strand
GGCATAGTGTGCTTCTTCGGGCGTCATGCCGGATTCCACGTTCTCCTGCTCTTCCATTTCGAGATGAGAGCGGATCTCCTCGGCGAGATCGGCTTCCAGCTTCTGCCGGCGAAACGAAGTGCCGATTCTGGCAAGCAGTTGGCGCAAGCTCATTCTAAAGTCCTCAGTTTTCAGTCATCAGCCCTTGCCCCAATTCCACGCTTTCACCACTCAAACTTTGGTTCTTCGGGCAATCGACAATCGTCCATCGAAAATGGCTCATTGTCCTTCCTGGGACTCGGCCGGCCGTAGAATGCCGGTGATGGCCCGCACGAAGCGCTCCCAGCGCGACGTCTCCGCCACCAATTGCCGTCGTCCCGCGGCGGTGAGGCGGTAATACTTGGCTCGGTGCTTGTTTTTGGAAACGCCCCAGTTAGCCGAAATCCAACCTTCCTGCTGGAGGCGCTGGAGTGCGGGGTAGAGCGACCCGTGTTCCACCTTGAGCGTTTCGTCCGACATGCGCTCAATCGACTTGGCAATGCCATGCCCGTGAATCGGACCCCAGAGCAAGGTGCGCAGAATCAGCACGTCGAGCGAGCCATAAACCAGTTCGATTCGGTCTCCGGACTGTTGCTTGGTCATAGTAGTAGGCAATCTACCAAATTATTAGGTAGACTGTCTACCAAATAAAACGGTGGGCTCGTAACCCGCTCACACCTTCCCGCTATGTTTTCCCAGCGCGGTCCCAGTGCCTTCCCATTGGCTCCAACTCGCCGCGTCCGGTGCCTCATGCCGTGCCGGTGATCTGATGTGCGAGCAGATTCGTTCACCCGCGTTTCCAAGGACACTCTGCCACCGGCCCTGCCAGGCCGTTTTCTCCCTCCCGCTGTGCAGCAAGCATTCACGTTTGGGCGCCGCCCGAATGTCAATTCGATTCACGCCATCCGCCCGTCAGTCCAACCTCAATGCCGTCCAAAAAAATCTTTCCAACGGCAATTCCGCCGACAGTCCCGCCGTCTAATCCCCGCCACCAGGGCCTCGCCTCCGGGCGGGGCCCTCCTTATTCTCAAGAATCCCA
The DNA here is from genome assembly GCA_030040515.1 of Terriglobia bacterium. Taxonomy (GTDB): domain Bacteria; phylum Acidobacteriota; class Terriglobia; order UBA7540; family UBA7540; genus Bog-366. The sequence goes on along the minus strand of JASHTO010000142.1, from coordinate 11,752 downwards.
AGGGCGTAGCTCGAGTCGTGGAGGCATAGCGTCAGGATAATGGGCTTGCAACATTCTCTATTTCTAGTATTATAGAAATAGGAAGACCGCCAAGAACAACGAACAAGTTCCTCGTTATGCCGACATGTTTGCCGCCATGGGCGCTGAGCCAAGACTCCGAATTATGCGGCTCCTTCTGACGGCCCATCCGCGGGGATTGGTCGTTGGCGACATTCAGGAAGAGCTGGAAATCCCCGCCTCGACCTTGTCTCATCATCTCGACAAGCTCAAGAACGAAGAATTGGTCAAGGTGCGCCGGGAAGGGACTTTTCTATGGTACACGGCGAATACAGAGGCCCTTCAAGAAATCATTAACTTTTTGTACGCCGAGTGTTGCACGCGCAACAAGGCCATCGAACCCCAGGAACTCGTGGGGATTGGGCAGTCACCGAAGTGTGGCCCGGAAAGGACGAGCAAATGAGTGCACCGGACATCAAGGAAGTTGTGAAGGAAAAGTACGGACAAGCCGCTCTACGTGTCATCAAAGGAGGAAGTTCCTGTTGCGGCGCGGCCCCTGCGGTGGAAGGTTGCCCCGACCCGATCACTTCGAACCTCTACGACGGCGGCCAAGCGAGCGAGATTCCTGAAGCGGCCCTCCTGGCTTCTTTGGGTTGTGGCAATCCCACGGCCCTGGCGGAGTTGAAACCCGGCGAAACGGTCCTCGATTTGGGGTCGGGCGGTGGCATTGACGTACTGCTGTCGGCGAAGCGCGTTGGCCTCTCGGGCAAGGCGTATGGCTTGGATATGACCGACGAGATGCTGGCACTGGCGCGTGAAAACCAGCGCAAGGCCGGCGTCGAGAATGTGGAATTCCTGCGCGGCGAAATTGAGAATATCCCGCTGCCGGATGACTTCGTGGATGTCATCATCTCCAACTGTGTGATCAATCTTTCCGCGGATAAGGATCGCGTGCTGCGTGAAGCCTTTCGCGTATTGAAGCCCGGCGGACACTTTGCGGTCTCCGACATCGTCGTGCGCGGCGAGGTTCCCATGGAAATCCGGAAGAATATGGAGCTCTGGATTGGCTGTATGGCCGGAGCCCTTGAGGAACACGAATACCTTGCGAAGCTGGCGCAGGCTGGGTTCGAAACTGTTACGGTCGAGCCAACGCGGATCTACTGTGTTGCGGATGCACGCGAACTGCTCGCCAACAAAGGGATTGACGTGGATGCGATGGTCCCTCTGGTGGATGGAAAGTTCATCAGTGCGTTTGTGCGAGCACGAAAGCCTAACAGGTCTGGCCAATGAATCCAGCGCGCAAAATTGCAGCGGAGGCTGTCGGCACGGCCTTCCTGCTGGCAGCCGTTGTTGGATCAGGCATTATGGGCGAGCGTCTGGCGGGCGGAAACGTCGGAATCGCGCTTCTGGCCAATACTCTCGCAACGGGCGCTATGTTGGTGGCTCTCATTCTCACATTTGGGTCCATCTCGGGGGCGCACTTCAATCCTGCCGTCACATTAGCGGATGCGTGGCAAGGAGGGCTGGCGTGGCCGGATGTACCGGGATACTTAGGAGCGCAATTGGTCGGCGCCTTTGTAGGAGTTGCCGTGGCACATCTTATGTTTGGCGAGCGCCTTTTCAGTGCCTCCCGGCACGCGAGGGCGGGCGGAGAGCAAATCCTCAGCGAATTTGTGGCCACATTTGGGTTCCTCTGCGTAATTTGGGGCTGCGCCCGACTGCGCTCCTCGGCAGTGCCGTTTGCGGTCGGTGCTTACATCACGGGGGCCTACTGGTTCACAGCCTCAACCTCTTTTGCCAACCCCGCTGTGACACTGGCGCGGTCGGCCAGCGATACGTTCGCTGGAATTCGACCTCAGGATGTGCCGGGGTTCATCGCCGCCCAAATCTCTGGTGCGGTGGCGGCAACTCTTCTGTTTCGTTGGCTGCTGCCCCTATTGCGCAAAACGGCCGACCGGGTAGTGGTTCCTCATGCTTCGCAACTAGAGTCTAACCCTGAGCGATCGCAAGTAGGGGCTGGCGGGGCTTCATGAGTGCTATTTTCAGCCTTACACGTGTGGGTCGCCTGTGGTATGTACGCTTGTGGATTCGCGCAAGAACAGCTTTTGGGTTTAGTATCGGTTGGCAAATGCCAAGTCCGGGTTTTATCGCAATGTACTGAAGTGTTTAGACAATTGCTTCCATCATGTTCCTGAGATAGCGGACGATGCGAAGCGAGCGGGGTTAATCCGAGAAAGCGACAGTTGCTATCCGGTATGGTTTTTTCGTCCCTTATATTTGCATATGCGAATGCAATGGCTTGACAGAAATCGCGAGACGCCCCAGAGGTTCTTGGCAATCCTCCGCCTCAGGCTCGGTATATTCCAAATGGCGGGAGCGACTTTCTCTTTCATCCCTACTCATACCCACCCAATCAATTGGTTCCCTTTGCTTCATTTATGCAGGAGAAAAGGAGTTGCCCCCGCCAGGCAAAAGATCGCCAGTGTCACGCTGGCGCGATATTCAATTAACAATGCCTTAACGCGCTGACTTTTTTAATATTCGCATAGACGAATATAGTGTGGCCGGTCCACACGCAATTTCACACTCCAAGCTGGCTGCATTTAGTTGGGCAAAACATTCTGCTGAGGAGGAAAGAGATAATGAAGCTCTGCAAGTTTTGGTTGCTGATCGCTGTCGTCGTGGTCTCGGCAAATATGGCCACCGTTGCCGTACTCGCCCAGTCCGGCACCTTGACTGGCGCGGGCTCCACATTTGTAAACCCGCTGATGTCGAAGTGGTCCAAGGAATACAACACCCTGCACTCCAATGTCAAAATCAATTACCAGTCCATCGGCTCAGGCGGAGGGCGCCAGCAGTTTCTTGCCAAGACGGTTGCCTTCGGCGCCAGCGACGCCCCGCTGACCGACGAGCAACTCGCGCAAGCCGGTGGGGTGGGGAACGTTGTTCACATTCCGGTGACGCAGGGTTCGGTCGTTATTGCATACAACCTCCCAGACGTCTCCAAGCAGTTACGATTCAGTCCCGAAACAATCGCAGGTATTTACCTTGGCACAATCAGGATGTGGAACGATCCGAAGATCGCAGCCGATAACCCGGGGATGTCATCGCCGTTAAAACCGGTGCTGGTCGTACATCGATCCGATGGGTCAGGCACTACGGACATTTTCACGGACTACCTTACCAAGGTTAGTGACGAGTGGAAGTCCAAGGTGGGGCATGGCACGTCGGTGCAGTGGCCTGTTGGAATTGGGGGGCAAGGAAACGAGGGAGTCGCTAATCAAGTTCGCAACACGGTCGGCGGCGTCGGTTACATCGAGCTCGCCTACGCCCGCCAGAACAAAATTGCCTATGGTTCGGTGAAGAACCGCGCCGGCAACTATATCGATCCTGATCCCAAGAATGTGACCAACGTCACCGCATCTCTTCAGAATATCCCCTCGGATCTTCGGTTTTCCATCACCGATCAGGCGGGCGCACAGGCATACCCGATCGCTGGGACAACGTGGGTGCTGCTGTACAAGACCCAGCCGGATGCTGAACAGGGCAGACTTGTTACCGCCTTCTTCCAGTGGGCCCTCCATGATGGACAGCGGTACGCGAACGAGCTTGACTACGCCGTCTTGGCGCCCAATCTAGTGAAAAAGTCGGATGCTGCTCTTCGCACGGTTATGTGCGGCGGAACGCCTTGTCTGCAGAAGTAGGATTGGTTTGTGTGACGGAGGAAATCACGTGTGTCGCGCTTATCTCCTAGTCTGCAATGCGCGAATTGGAGCGTCGCATGAATGAGGTGACCGCTGGCCTGCCAACGCTGGAGCGAGCGCCGACCCCGACTTTACGCCCTTCCAAGAGAACGAGTCCATCAAACTGGGGCGACCGGATGTTCCAAGTTCTGATCATGATCATTGTTTGGGTCGTCCTGGCGATTTTCGCGGTCCTATTTGTCGTGCTGGTTAGCGGTGCCTGGCCAGCCATCAGGCGGTTCGGTCCCGCTTTCATCGTTCGCTCAGGATGGGACCCGGTCCATTTGGATTTCGGCGCGCTGCCGTTTATCGCGGGGACGGTCGTTGTTGCTGTCGGCGCAATGATCCTGGCAGGAAGTGTCGGCCTGCTGACCGCCATTTGCATTACCGAATTACTTCCGCGATGGCTGCAGAATTCGGTGGCGTACTTGATCGAGCTGCTGGCCTTCATTCCGAGCGTTGTCTATGGCCTGTTCGGACTTCTGGTGTTGGCGCCGCTGCTGCAGAGGACCGTCGAGATGTGGATTCTCCTACATCTTGGCCCGCGACTTGAGATTTTTAATGGCGCACCGTACGGGGTCGGTTACCTGAGCGCCATCGTGATTCTAGCGATTATGCTCATACCCCTCATCGTATCTCTGTCGCGAGAGGCCCTGCTCCTCGTCCCCAAGTCCTTGAAGGAAGGCGCATACGGCTTGGGAGCGACACGGTGGGACGTAGTCTGGGACATCAACCTTCCTTACGCACGCAACGGGATAATCGGTGCGTTTGTATTAGCCTTGGGCCGAGCACTAGGGGAGACAATGGCTGTCGCTATGACCATAGGCGGCGGATTCAGCCTTCCGAAAACCATTATGGACCAGGGGTACACCCTGGCTAGCGTAATTGCCAACGAATTCAATGAGGTCAGCTCAGACCTCTACCTGTCAGCTTTGATTTACTGCGGCTTGATCCTCTTTGTGATCACCGTTGGGGTGAATATTCTCGCTTATTTCACCATGAGGAGATTGGCAGGCACCCGTGGCTTCAAAGCCTAAAACCGTAACTCCGGCACATCACGCCCGGCGCCGTTCAAAATGGCCTGGCATGTTAGCCTTTGGTTGCACTGCCGTCGCAACCTTGCTTTCTCTTGGCGTGTTATTTTGGATGCTCGGCTACCTGGTCATCCATGGAATTGGGGCGATCAACTGGAATTTCCTCGTCAAGGAGCCGGCCGCAGTGGGCGAGGCAGGCGGCGGCGTTGCCCCCTCCTTGCTCGGTACGGCAATTCTGGCCACAATCTCGTCAATTATCGGCATACCGCTCGGTGTAGGGTTCGGCGTGTATTTGTCCGAGCTAGCAGGTGACACCGCATTCGCGCGCTTCACCCGTGTTGCAATCAACACGTTCATTGGAGTCCCGTCGATTGTGGCGGGGATCTTCGTTTACTTCATCCTGGTCAAACCGACCCACACATTCTCTGCGGTCGCGGGCGGGCTGGCGCTTGGCATCATTATGATTCCAATCATGGCTCGCACGGCGGAAGATGTACTGCGCTTGGTGCCAGACAGCATTCGCGAAGCCGGGCTTGCTCTCGGGATCCCACAATGGCAGTGACGATCGGCTTGGTGATACCAGCAGCGCGGGCCGGCATCATCACTGGCGGCATACTCGCGGTTGCCCGCGTGGCAGGCGAGACCGCGCCGCTGATTCTCACCGCGTTGGGTAGCAAGTACTATCCAGCGGGACTTTTCCACCCCATCGACGAGATCACATTGCGGATTCTTAAGTATGCACGCGGTCCCTATGATGTGTGGCACGAGCAAGCCTACGGTGCTGCGCTGCTCCTGGTTTTTGGAGTGGCGATTGGCAGTCTGCTCCTGCGCTTGACAACGCGAGGATACGATGTTCGCGACCAATAGAACGCTAACGGTGGAAAAGGAGGCTCACCAAGGACATCCCCTGAGGGCAACCTGTGCTATATTTGGCTGGTCAAATATAAAACAACATGGCCAAGGCACAAACTAACCTGATTTTCAGGGCATTTTCTGACCGGACGAGGCTGAGAATCCTCTGCCTTCTGACGCACGACGAGATGTGTGTAGGGGACTTGGTGAAGGTTCTACAGGTCCCTCAGCCGACCGCTTCGCGTCATTTGAGCTACCTAAGGAGAGCGGGATTGGTGGAAACACGGAAGAATGGGCTTTGGGTTCACTATCGCTTGGCGCGTGCCAGTAATGCCTTTCATCGCAACATTTTGAAGTGCTTGGATAATTGCTTTCACGATGTCCCTGAAATTTCAGATGACGCTAAACGGGCACTGGTGATCCGGAAGACAGGCGGTTGTTGTCCCGTGTAGTTTTTTTTCGGACATTATATTCGCTTATGCGAATTCATCTTTCAGACACTGACAGGGAGAATGTGCGCCAACCGATGCCATTGATACGCCTGACGCTCGGCTTACTGCAAATGGCAGGAGCAGCATTCTCCTTGGCCCTATTCGTTTGGACGGGGATCAATCGGTTTTCCATATTGTCAACATTGATTACCACCCTTTTGTCCTTTTTCAGTGTTTGGCTTTTCGGAGGTCGATCGAAAGGTTTTCTGGCTTCCCGGAGAAACGGTAGGAACCCGTTATGAGCAAAACACGCGTTCTATTCCTTTGCACTTCGAACTCGTGCCGAAGCCAGATGGCGGGGGATCAATTCGAGATCACCAGTGCCGGGACCTACCCCACCGAACTCAACCCTGAGGCGGTGCGGGTCATGAATGAGATAGGTATCGATATTTCCGGCCATAGGGCAAAGGACTCCGCAGAGTTCTTTCGCGAGCGCTTTCAGTATGTGATTACCGTGTGCAAGAAGGCGAAGGAGAGATGCCCCATCTTTCCGGGCGCCATCTGGCGTCTCGATTGGGACATCCAGGATCCCGCTGTTGCCGAAGGGACCGCCGCCGAGCGCCTGGCTGTGTTCCGGCAAGTGCGCGACGAGATTGAGAACCATGTGCGTGAACTAGTCGCCAAGGAAGCCTGATTGGCGTCTTCGAAAAAGGAATCGACTGCTCACATTCGACGAAAAGGAGACCTCGATATGTATCACCAACGCCAGCTATTCAGGGTCGGCCTGGCAATAGGCACGCTTTCCAGCCTATTGTGCACGTTCGGCTGTTCCAACACCACCGAAACGGATGCGGCTTCGGCAACGGCGCCCACGGCCGTACTCGGCGCCGCTGGTAGCACGTTCATTGCCCCCCTTATGACGAAGTGGGTTAGCACTTACCAGCAGGCCCACCCCAGAATACAGGTCAACTATCGCCCCATCGGCAGCGGCGGTGGTATTGAAGAGATGAAGCAAGGATATCTCAGCTTCGGTGCCAGTGATGCACCTTTGAATGACGAGCAAGCGAAGGAAATGTCCCCCGTCATCCAGGTTCCCGCCAGTGCCGGGCCCGTCTGCATTGTTTACAATCTACCCAATCTCAGTACTCCACTCAGACTCAGCGCCAAGAGTTTAAGTGACATTTTTCTTGGGAACATTATTAGCTGGCAGGACCCAGCAATTGCCAGGGACAACCCAGGCGCGACACTGCCCAAGGCTGCGGTCATTGTCGTTCATCGATCGGACGGTAGTGGCACAACCAGCATTTTCACTTCCTACCTCTCTAAGGTTAGTCACGATTGGTCATGGAAGTCGGGTCAGGGCTTGTCTGTCACCTGGCCGATCGGCTTGGGCGCCGACGGTAGCAAAGGCGTGCTCGCCATTGTGAAACAGACGCCGGGAACAATCGGTTACATGGAGCTGAATTACGCCAAGCAGAGTGGTGTTCCGGTCGCGTCCATTCAAAACGAAGCGGGCCACTTCGTGCAACCCAGCCCTGCCAGCGCCGCCGCCGCAATCGACGCGTTCCGCGATTCCCTGGCGAAAGACGCCCGCACGCCCATTGTCGACCCTCCCGCCTCTGCACCCGAGGCTTATCCGATTACCGGATTGAGCTTCATTCTGATTCCCAAGGACCGCCAAGATGCCGAGCAGCAAACGGCGGTGAGGAACTTCATTGCCTTCGCGATCTCGACGGGTCAGGACTCGGCCGAGGAACTCTCTTAACGTGAAGCTCCCGGACTCAGTGCAAAAGCAAGGAGCACAACTGCTGAGCCAGTTGACGGCGAACGGTCAGCCTCTCAAGTGAAGACCGAAGCGCATGGGCAGAAATCTGAAATTCTTGATTATCGGCGGCAGCGATGCGGGGATCAGCGCTGCCTTAAGGGCACGTGAACTGGATGAGAGCGCTGCAATAACCGTTGTCCTCGCCGACGGCTATCCGAACTTCAGCATCTGCGAGCTGCCGTTCTTCCTGAGCGGAGAGACGCAGGCTATCGGGCGCACAGATCGTCGGACACTGGCACTCGGAGGTGGCCAAGCGCATCGACATTTTCGCCACGGCGCTATTCCACGGGATGTCCGTGGAAGATTTCAACGAGCTTGATCTCAGTTACACGCCTCCATTGAGCAGCCCGTGGGACCCCGTACACCTTGCTGCTCAGGCCTGGTGTCGCAAGGCTTCAGGCCGATAGGTCACGACATCGTTTCGCTGCCGGACCAATCGGCGGTGGACGGTAGCACATGGACGAGGGCCGGCATGAATACGCTCCTAAAGATCGTGATCGCTTTACCCGTATTTTGGCTTGGGCAACATTAACCGGTTGCACGTCAGAGACTAACCCGGATACACACATACAGCAAGAAGTTGATCTCCTGCAAAAGCGAACCATTCCCCCCAACTCGCGGCTAATAGATCAACATCTGCCCGCAATTAACGGCGGGGTTGCACGCGCAGATTGGGAATTTCAGACAAATTACAGGGCCGACACGTACAATGAGTGGTTGGTCGAAAAACTCCGACCCGATTTTCAAATTCACGAGGGCACCAGTTCGCCGACTCTATTCAGTAAGTATGACCAAGGGGATGTTGAGCTATTGTTGGTGGTACCAGCACCGTCGGCTGGGATGCTGCGCGTTACCGTGAAGCTAGAGATTTACCCTGACTGAGACTTTAGCCGGAGACTTCAGTCTGATGGATAGCCGTTTAATTCCATATGATTTGAACAGGCGACGAATCATGCGAGTATTGATCCTCTGTACCGGAAACTCCACACGCAGCCAGATGGCGGAAGGGCTGCTCCGGCAGGATGGCGGGGCGGAATACGAGGTGTTCAGCCGCCCAGCCCGAAATACCGAGGTGGGGATTGAGGGCGCGCCCGACATAGGTATACGCAGAGCCTGCCGATGCATAGACTGCGGCGATTCGTTCATAGCTGATGGCGGTTAGGACCATCGCCACCATGGCAAAGAGGATCGTATCCAGGGCGTGACCTCCCGCGATTGCACCGACGCCAGTCCATATACCGTCACCGGCGCACTGGGGGTCGACGCCGGCCACTCCCAACCTTCTGGAATTCTACCTGCGTGTGATCGCCACCCTGCCAATACAACATGAGCCGTATCGTCTCGCACTCCGACGGATTTGAGCGCACCGTAATGCTCTGGCATTATGTCCTCCGCCCTCTGGCGAGAATACTGGCCCGGAGGTCCCATAGGTCCATTTGTCTCTCGGCGGTTCTCTGATAAATCTGATAGAGCTCTTGATAAAACCTTGTGTTGGATAAATCGGGTGTGTACATTCGGTCCATTTTGATGGACTGCTTCACCCCCTCCTGGACAGACGTGTAGAAGCCCGCCACGACCCCCACGTTCAAGGCTGCTCCTTTCGCTCCAAATTGCGATCCAGCAGGGACACTCATCGGTTTGCCCAAACAATCCGCCAGAATCTGGCACCACACTGCGCTTTTCGCACCCCCACCCGACAGGTACACCACCTTGGGATCAATGGGCATGTGGCGATAGCAATCGAGCGTCGCGAAAGCCACGCCCTCGTAAACAGCGCGTAGAAGGTGCCGGACGGAGTGGTTCAAGCTTAGACCGGTAAAACTGGCTCGAGCCGTGGGCTTGACGAACGGACCACGCTCACCCCCAGGGAAGAGATAAGGGTGAAAGATGACCCCGTCCGAGCCTGCGGGCACGGCAGCGACGACGGTTTCAATGAATTTGTACTTGTCCTCGCTCGATCCAGCACGGCCACCGAGGAGTTGCCCCCCAAGCTCACCGAGAAACCAATCGAGATTTGGTGTGGCGGTCATTGCAGCTAACATGCGGAGCCAGCGACGCTTCACGCCGTGGCAGAGGGTCATGCCTACCATCTTAGGTTCGGTGAGCGGCTCGCTCATGATGACTTGGTGGATTCCGGCCGTCCCCAAGACCGAGGATGCCTGACCGTGTTCGATTGCGCCCGTACCGAGAGCGCAAGCGGCAACGTCCATCGGTCCGGACCCAACCAGCGTGCCCCCGGGAATACCTGTTTCTTTGGCGATCGAGGGCAAGATTAGCCCCACATTAGCCTCGGTGGGCTTTACCGTTGGAAATTTGGAGTAGAGATCCTCGATTCCGAAAATCCGAAACAGCTCCGAATCATATTGCCGGGTTGGCATCCGCAGCATGGTGAGAGATTCATCCGTCTCGTCACTACTGATGATCCCCGTGAGCTTGAAAAACAGCCAATCTTTGGCGTGAAAGATAACTTGGGCCCTTTTCAGGGACTCCGGCTCAGCTTCCCGCAACCAGGCGAGCTGTGCAGCCTGCGAGCCGGTGAACACAGAGGTTCCGCAGATCTCAAAGGCCGCCTCGGCGATCCCCTGGGAATGCCACGCCGCAATGACGTTGCTGGCGCGCCCATCGCACCATAAGATCCCATTCCGAACTGGGCTGCCTTCCTGATCGATGATCCAGGTCCCGTCGCCTGTCGAGGTGATCCCAATGCCCGCCAGTTCTCTCTTGGACTCGCGCAGATTGCGAATAACCTTCCCCAGGCAGTCCTTCACGGTTTCCCACAACTCGTTCATGTCCTGCTCGACCCATGATGGTTTCGGACGGTGCAATTGCACAGCCGCCTCGTGGACGTAAACCTCATTTCCCTCAAAGTCGAATGCCACCGCTTTCACGACTGACGTTCCCGCATCTATTCCTATGAGAAAACGGTTTTCGGTCATGACCTATTTCCCCACCCGTGGCGACGGTTTACCGTCCTCGAAACCCGGAGGTTACCGGCCTGAAGTGAAGCCTGGTTTTTGGCAAAGGATGTTACACATGCCCCCAGAGCAGACATTGCACGTTGCATTGGCCAAGCTAACGGTTGCAACGAGCAAAGTTGATCAACATTATATCGAAACGTGATTCCAGATCTTTTTATATTACCCCAATCGGCACCCTTCAAAATAGAAGTTTAGGAGTAAGATGGCTTTCAATCTATAACATACGGCCACTTGTTTGCCAAAACCACATCACGCTGAAAATAACTTGATTTTCCTGGTGTCGACAACACCATCTACTTCGTTCCTTTGTCCCGCTTGGGTTTGCCGACTCCAGCGCCCCCGGCTTTGGCTGCAGCGAAACTGCTATCCGGGAACGACCCGCTCCATTCCCACTGTTGGCGTTCATTCAATTCGCCCAGAAGAGACTTTCTGAGTCAGAAATTCGCTTCATATTTCGTCCCCAGGTAGATGCGAGCCTTCAGCCCCACAGGGGCGAAATATATTAGCCCAGGGCGCAAGCCCTGGGGCCGCGAGCCCTCACCCCGCCTTCGGTTCCCCTCCCGCAGAGCGGGAGAGGGGTTGGGGGAGAGGGTGGGCGGCTGAAACCCACGGCTTGCGCCGTGGGCTATGATATGGAGCCCACTTCGCGGACTGAGTTCTTAAACGAACTTCTGACTCAGGACACTACCATCTTATTATTTTCTGAGTCCGGAGTCAGACAAATAAGTCTGAAGGTTGGACTCCCGACTGGCGGCCCAAGGAGTAATCATGCGTATTCGATTACTGGGACGGACGGGTTTAAAGGTTTCAGAAGTTTGTCGAGGTACATGGACGTATGGAAACGCCCCCGGCCGGGACGAAGTGGCGGGAAGAATGGAAGAAGATCGATGAG
>JASHTO010000141.1 GCA_030040515.1 Terriglobia bacterium | reverse complement strand
TTCGATGGACGATTGTCGATTGCCCGAAGAACCAAAGTTTGAGTGGTGAAAGCGTGGAATTGGGGCAAGGGCTGATGACTGAAAACTGAGGACTTTAGAATGAGCTTGCGCCAACTGCTTGCCAGAATCGGCACTTCGTTTCGCCGGCAGAAGCTGGAAGCCGATCTCGCCGAGGAGATTCGCTCTCATCTCGAAATGGAAGAGCAGGAGAACGTGGAATCCGGCATGACGCCCGAAGAAGCACACTATGCCGCATTGCGGCGCTTCGGCAACGTAACCCTGACGCAAGAGAGGAGCCGCGAAATGTGGGGATGCACCTTTGCGGAGTCGGTCTGGCAGGACGTTCGCTTCGGCCTGCGTCAGTTGGGGCGCAGCACGGGTTTCACGGTGGTAGCCGTGCTGACGCTGGCGCTGGGGATTGGCGCGAATACGGCCATGTTCAGCATTGTGGATGCCGTACTTCTTGAGCCGCTGCCGTACTCACACCCTGAACAGATCGTGCGGGTCTGGGAAAAGACGCCGGACGGCGAGCACGGCAGAATCTCAACATTGGACTTCCTGGACTGGAAGAACCAGAACACGGTTTTCGAAGCCATGGCAGCCGAGTGTCCGGATGAGTTCATGGCGCTCACCGGGGGTGACGTCCCGGTGGAACTCGTGGCCCCACGTGTATCTGCATCGTACTTCAGTATCCTTAGCGCCAGACCCTTGCTGGGACGCACTTTCGCGCCGGATGAAGATCAGCCTGGTAAGGAGCACGTGGTGGTTCTAAGCCAACGGGTTTGGGAGAACCGCTTCGGGGCGAATCCGAGCGTCATAGGCCGGAGCATTCAGTTGAATGGTGAAGCCTACACGGTCATTGGGGTGATGCCGTCCAGAACCCTCGACTGGTGGGCAGACATCTGGGTGCCGGTCGCCTTTAAGCCCAAGGAGATGACGCGGGATTACACCTGGTTTTTCGTAATGGCTCGGTTGAAGCCCGGGGTTACCCTGGAGCAAGCGCAGCAGGAAATGAAGATACTGGGTGCCCGCATCGCTCACGACTACCCGAAGTCGCGCAAGGGGTGGAGTGTCATTGTGGACAGCTACGCCGAACAGCGCGTCAATTCCACCCTGCGGAAATCCGTGATCGTGCTCTTTGTGGCGGTCGGTGCAGTGCTGCTGATGTGCTGCGTGAATCTGGCCAACCTGCTGCTCGTGCGCGGAGCAGAGCGTGAACGTGAAGTGGCCATCCGGTCAGCCTTGGGAGGAGGCCGAAGCCGCTTGGTGAGACTGTTTCTCACGGAGAGCGCTCTGCTGGCCGGGCTGGGAGGCACGGCCGGCGTTTTCTTGGGCTGGGGAATGGTGCTGGGTCTTAAATCCTGGCTGCCTCCCTATTTTCTGCCGGGGGATGCTGATGTGCGGCTTAACGGGAGCGTGTTGCTGTTTACAGCGGCGCTTGTAGCGGTCACCGGTTTTCTGTTTGGAATCGTGCCGGCGATGCACGGCTCCAGAATCGATCTGGTGGAGTCGCTCAAGGATGGAGGCAGGGGAGCAACCCACGGAATGACGCGCAAACGAGTCCGCAGCTTTCTTGTGGGGGCAGAGATTGCACTGGCATTTATTCTGCTATCAGGCGCCGGGCTGCTGCTCCGAAGTTTCGATCAGCTTCAACAGATCAAAATCGGCGTCGCCCCGACGAATGTGATCACCATGTCGCTTCTGATGTCGTCTAAGGATTACCCTGATGGACCAAGCCTCATCAATTATCAGCAGAGAGTGATCGACACTGTTCGGGCGGTAGCGGGAGTCAGGAACGCCGCCCTCGCCACCGCGCCGCCGCTGAGGGGATGGTATTTCGGAATGCTGTTCCAGATCGAGGGGCAGCCCATGATGAACTTCTCCAATCGGCCGGAGTGCGGCTTTAAAATCGCCAGCCCGACCTATCTTTCCACCGTGGGTATGCACCTGCTGAAAGGGCGCTGGCTGGAGGAATCGGACGCGCCAGGATCTCTGCCTGTCGCGGTAATCAATGAAACCTTGGCCAAGCGATACTTCAAAGAGCAGAACCCCATCGGTCAACGCATGCGGATTCCGCAGATTGTGCCTGGCCAGCCCGCTCTGGGACCGGAAATGCCCTGGCAAGTGGTGGGCGTCGTCGCCGACGAAAAGGCATGGAATCTCCCCGATAGCAGTTGCGGCATGTACGTCTCCTACAAGCAAAGCCCGACGGAGTTTGCAAGATCACTCATCGTGCGCGGAGAGAAGGACCCTGCACTTCTGGTTAAGTCAATCCAATCGGCCGTCTGGCAGATTAATAAGAACCAGTCCTTCGACGACATCAAGACTTTGGACCAGCTCAAGTCAGAAAGATTGGGTGACGACCGCACGAGAACCGTCCTCCTGGGAATTTTCGGAATCGTGGCATTGATGATTGCGGCCATCGGAATCTACGGAGTGATCTCAAACGCCGTCGCGCAGCGAACCCATGAGATGGGAGTACGAGCCGCTCTGGGCGCCAGCCGCTGGGATCAACTTCGGCTTGTCCTTACCGGTGGCATGGTTCTCACTGGCACGGGAATGGGAATTGGTGTTATCGGCGCAGTTTGTTTGACGCGGTTTCTTGCGAGCCTGCTCTACGGCGTCAAACCGTATGACCCATGGACACTCATTGCAGTTACGGCAACACTCGCTTCCGTTGCCTTCGTCGCGTGTCTGATTCCTGCCCGTCGCGCAACAAAAGTCGATCCCATGGTGGCGCTGCGGCAGGAATGATTGACGACCTTGAAATGACGATTGTCGATTGCTCGAAGAATAAAGTTTGGGCGGTGAAAGCGCGGAATTGGGGCAAGGGCTGATGACTGAAAACTGAGGACTTTAGAATGAGCTTGCGCCAACTGCTTGCCAGAATCGGCACTTCGTTTCGCCGGCAGAAGCTGGAAGCCGATCTCGCCGAGGAGATCCGCTCTCATCTCGAAATGGAAGAGCAGGAGAACGTGGAATCCGGCATGACGCCCGAAGAAGCACACTATGCC
>JASHTO010000011.1 GCA_030040515.1 Terriglobia bacterium | reverse complement strand
GGGTGAGGGAGAGACCGTCTGGCTGCCGCTGGTGGATACCGTGCCGAAGGGCTGAATGCTGGCTGAATTGGCGTTGTTTGAGGACCAATTCAGCGTCGCGGAGTCCTGCTCCATAACCTTGTCGCCGATTTTGTGATAGCGGACTTCCGGTTGGCTCAGGGCTAGCGTCTCCGTCGGGCGAGTGTTTACATTGAGGGTCACCGTCTGGGTGGAGACTCCTCCGGGCCCCTTGGCCGTCAGCGTGTAGGTGGTGCCGTGCTCGGGGGAAACAGAGTGGTCGCCATGGGTGGGGACCGGTCCGATGCCGGAAATGGAAGTCTCAACTGCGTTTTGCGAATTCCAATTCAGCGCTGTGGTTTGCCCGCAAGCGAGTTCGCTCGATTGCGCGCTCAGTGTTGCGCTCACCGGCGCCGGTACGACCGTGGCGCTGGCAATGCCGGCGCGGAACCGCGGCTGCGGCCCCATGGTCAATCCCTCTTTCCACGCCTGCGTTTTTGTTCTTCCGTTCTGGTCGAGATAGACGGTGAGATGCTGCCCGGCTTTCGGCGAGATCGATCCGGACCAGATCGTGTTGCCTTCACGCGTCACCATGACTTGATAAGTCCCGGGCTTCACAAGCAGGCGCTGATGCCAGATCCATTCCCAATTGAATTCATCAACGTGACCCACAAAATAATCCGGCATCTGGCCGTTCAGCAGAACCGCGGCGCGGGGGTCTCCTTTGAATTCAATCTCGGCAAACGGCCCGGAGACCTTTCCACCGGAGGATTGCAATGTGACTTGCTGATTCGCCTTTTTGCCTGCCTCAATCTGCACGTTCTGGACTTTGGGCGAATAGCCGTAGTTGTAAACTCCCACCTTGTGATTGCCGGTAACCAGTTTGTCTGTTTGGCTGCCCTCGCGGATCGCTTTGCCGTCTATGAAGACATACGCTTGCTTCGGTTTCACTTGAATCTTCAGCTTTCCTGTCTCTGTTGTTTGGCTTGCAAATGCCGAGGCGACGCACAAGCAGCTCCCGGCGAGAAAAGACAACGCCACTGAAACCAAATCGCGGGATTGCATTTCGGGGATTCTCCTTCTTGGGGATCACTCCGAGACCTTCGCATTTTTCGCATCTGGGGACTCGGTTCGAGACGGGCAAGGACCCGGCGCCCTTACTCCTTCGTCCTCGTATCTCCTGTGGTTCCACATGACCGGCCGGAACCTTGGGACTAAGAACCCATCTCTAACATATCGTGATGCGATATAATTTAAGAGAGTTGCTTCTTCGACTATAGATTGCAATGTGAAATGACTGGAGAAAGATGCAGGCGGAACTTAGCCTCTGGTGGAAGCAACTTCTTTTTCAGGAAGGAGTTCGGAGAACTGCGGTGAGTGGCCGCGACCCTTGTGCGGCCGGAATTTGCGCGGGATGCGGGTTTTTGCCGCACGGGGACGTGACGTTTTTTCCACAACGCCTTGGGGCGCTGTGGCTATTCCTCGCCTGCGTAATTCCGCGCCTGAGGCCGGAAGGATCCGATTTCTATCTTCAATTTACGGACTTACGCTACAATTTTTGCCGCTCAGTATAAAATGGGAATTCGCATTGGGGGCTCCTGCTGACCGGCCCTCGCGCGTATACGGAAACCGCCATGCACATTCCCGATGGTTATCTCAGCCCGTCGACCTGCGCAGTTTTGTATGGAGCCGCAGCTCCCTTTTGGTACACGGCCTTGCGACGGACGAAGGCAGCGCTGTTGACGCGCACAGTGCCTCTGCTGGCCGTTATGTCGGCGCTTTCGTTCGTCATCATGATGTTCAATGTGCCTCTGCCCGGAGGCACCACAGGTCACGCCGTGGGAATGGGAATTTCCTCGATCATCCTCGGGCCGTGGGCTTCCATTCTGGCGATCTCCATCGCTTTAGTGATCCAGGCGCTCTTCTTCGGTGACGGCGGAATTACCACGCTGGGCGCCAATTGCTTCAACATGGCGATTGTGGGTTCGCTCGCGGCATATGCGGTTTACCGCCTGGCTTCGGGGCGGGTAGCTCTTACTTCCTCGCGAAGGGTTGTGGCGGCCGCGTTGGCGGGATACCTGGCGATCAACGCCTCGGCCTTACTTGCGGCTGTGGAATTTGGGATTCAGCCCATGTACTTCAAGGATCCGTCCGGCGCCCCGCTCTACGCGCCCTATCCGCTGAGCATCACCCTTCCCGCCATGATGATCGGCCATCTCACCTTTGCGGGTCTGGCCGAACTGGTTTTGACGGCAGGCGTCGTGGCCTATCTTCAGCGAACGAACCCGGCTCTTCTCAAAGTATCCGCTCCCGGCGGAATCGCTGAGGAGGAAAAAGGGGCAGTCGCGCCGGGCACAGGCGCGTGGCGTGGCGTGCGTCCGCTGTGGGCGGCGCTGGCCCTGCTTCTGGTATTGACCCCGCTTGGGATTTTGGCCGCCGGCACGGCCTGGGGTGAGTGGAGCGCACGGGATTTCTCCAACCCACAACAGCGCGAAAAAATCGCCGAGGCTTCGCGCCGCTTTGCGCCGCCCGTCCAGGCACCGAGTGGACTGGAGCGGCTCGCGGCGCTTTGGACCGCACCCTTCCCGCAATACGCCCCGAAGTTTGTTCGCCGGCCGGCGATGGGATACGCGCTCTCCGCGATGTTCGGCGCTGGGGCCATCATTTTGGTTTCACTCCTTGCAGGTTCGCTCGCAGTTCGCGCGCGCGGCAAACCCTATGAACTTTCTTGAAAACACCCTCGCCGGGTTCTTCAGACTTCTGGAACATGCCCTCGACGCCGAAGATATTGCCAAAAATCGCGGGCTACTCCAAAGCCTTGACCCTCGCATCAAGCTGGTGGGCATTGCGGGACTGGTGGTCGCCTCGGCAATGGTTCACAAACTTTGGATCATCGGGATGGTTTTTGTCGTTGCGCTGGCACTCGGTGCCGCCTCGCGCGTTTCTCCTCTGTTTTTGGGAAAACGCGTTTGGGTTCCGGTGCTTCTCTTCACGGGAGTCATCGCTCTGCCCGCGCCCTTCGTAATTCCCGGCCGGGTGGTTGGGCATTTGCCCGGGTTGGGCTGGCCCTTGACCGCGCAAGGGTTGACGAGCGCGAGCTATCTCGTGGCCCGTGTTGAAACCGCCGCCACTCTCTCGGTGTTATTAATTCTTTCGACTACCTGGATTCACGTTTCGAAAGCAATGAGAGTTCTGCACGTTCCGGCCATCGTGGTGGTGATCATCGGCATGGCGTATCGCTACATTTTTCTTTTACTCGATAACGCCCGCGCTATGCTGGAGTCCCGGCAGAGCCGCATGGTGGGCGAAATGGCGGCTTCGGACTATCGGCGACTGGCTGCAGCCAGCGTGGGCGTTTTACTGTCGAGGACGGTGCAGCTTGGCGGCGACGTCTACAGTGCCATGTTGGCGCGTGGATTCGAGGGTGAGGTTTACGTGTTGGATGACTTTCAAACCCGCGCGCTTGACTGGATCATGCTGAGCGTCTTTGCCGCGCTGGCGGCCGCCGCAATTTACTATGGGAAATAATCAAAATCCTCCGCCGGCTCCAATCTTTGAGGTTCGAGAGGTTACATACCGTTATCGCCAGGTGACGGCGCTCGACAACCTGAGTTTGTCCATTCCACCCGGCAAGCGGATTGCCCTTTTGGGAGCGAACGGCTCCGGAAAATCCACCTTGCTGCGCGTGCTCGACGGGCTGGCGTTTCCGGAGAAAGGCGCCGTGACGTTCTGCGGTGAACCGCTCAGCGAGGAGCGCTTGCAGAATCCCGAATTCGCCCGCAAGTTCAGGCGCCGCGTGGGGCTGGTGTTTCAGAATCCCGACATCCAGCTTTTTTGCCCGACGGTTTTTGACGAAGTCGCCTTCGGGCCCTTGCAGCTTCAGTGGTCCCGGCAGCGCGTCAAGGACGCCGTGGAGAAAATGCTGGAGGTCATGAAAATCTCGAACCTCGAAGACCGCTCACCTCATCACTTGTCCACCGGCGAAAAGAAGCGCGTGGCGCTCGCCTCCATCCTGGTGGTCGATCCGGAAGTGCTTTTGCTTGACGAGCCCACCACGGCGCTCGATCCTCGCAGCGCCAGCCAGATGATCGACTTCCTGGTGGGCCTGCGCGGAGAAGGGAAGACGGTGGTGACCACCACGCACGACCTGGACATTGTCCAGGACATCGCCGATCTGTGCTTCGTTTTTCAGGCGGGAAAAGTGGTAGCACTGGGCTCGCCGGATGAAATCCTTGCCCAGCATTCGCTGCTCGAGCAGACCAGCCTTCTTCACGCTCACCGGCATATTCACGGGGCGGGCGTTACTCATTCCCACCCTCATATGCATTCTCATAAACATGGACCGGGCGAGTTCGATCATTGACCGGAGAGGGGTTGAATATTCGTGTGGCTGTCAGTGCAGCGGCACGAAATTCGCCTGCCCGCACGCGCGGGGGGGCACGGGCAAGATTCCGATTCAGATTTTTGATCGGCAAAAATTAGAAAACATTGGCGCAATTCATCGCAAACGCAAATATAATCACCTCTTGGAGGCTGCGGCAAGCTCTCGCCATCAATAATCAGATCTGCGGCGGGTGCGCCATTTTGACTAAGGGGGAAAGGGCATGGAGAACGACTGCCTCAGTATTCTGGATAAGCGGACAAACGCAACTTACGAGGTCCCCTTCTACAAAGGAACGATCCGCGCCATGGACCTGCGCAAGATCAAGACCGGCGCGGAGGATTTCGGCTTGATGACGTACGACCCAGCATTCATGAATACAGCGTCATGCCACAGTGCCATCACCTTTATCGACGGCGACAAAGGTATTCTTCGTTACCGTGGTTATCCGATCGAGCAACTGGCTGAAAAATGCACGTTCCTGGAAGTGGCTTATTTGCTCATTTGCGGTGAATTGCCCACGGCGGCGCAATTGAAAGCCTGGGTTGATAAAGTGACCCACCACAC
>JASHTO010000140.1 GCA_030040515.1 Terriglobia bacterium | reverse complement strand
ATAACATCAACCCATTGTAGCGCCGGTCTACGACCGGCGGTCTTTCGGCGCTCGCCGAGCGCCGCTACAGCGAACGGTTGTCACTATATTTTGCAATCCTCAGTAAGATCAGCCGGCTTGGGTACGGCTGGTCATTCGGGTAATCTTCGACAACTCTACCGCTGGTGACGACGAAAAGGACGACATCAACGCTCACTCCTCTTTCAAACATTCGCTGAAGCGCATGGGCGCTGAATACAATTTTTGATGCCATAATTCAGCTTGTCCCGTTTCCTGCGCTCCAAATTGTCCCACTACTCACGGGGCGAATTAATCCCCAATTCCCTCAGCTTTTCCTGAAGGCTCTGGCGGTGCAGGCCGATGGCGGCTGCGGTTTTCGTGACGTTTCCACCGTGCTCGCGTAGCTTGGTCTTGATGAATTCGATTTCGAATTGGCGGCGGGCCTCGCGGAAATCAGTAATGGCCAGGAACGAAGCATCGCGAGCGGCGCCGTCATTCCCCGGGCCGGGTCCCAGCAATTCCGCCGGAAAATCCGAGGCCGAAAGGGTGTCATTGCTGCTCATCACCACCACGCTTTCCAGCGTATTCTTGAGATGGCGGACGTTTCCCTTCCAATCCGCCTGCTGCAAGCGCTCCAAGGCATCCTTTGAGACAGAAAGCGCCGGCCGCCCGTGCTTTTCGCCTAGCATTCGGCAGAACTGCTGCACCAATAACGGCAGGTCCTCGCGATGCTCACGCAGCGCGGGTGCGCGCAGCAGAACGACACGCAGACGGTAATAGAGGTCCTCGCGGAATTCTTGCCTGGCGATCGCGGCGGGCAAATCTTTGTTGGTAGCGCTCACGATGCGCACGTCGACTTCCTGGGAAGTGGTTCCGCCCAATCGCTCCACACGGCGAGTCTCCAGCACGCGCAGCAACTTGCTTGAGTTGCGAGCGACATGTCACCCACTTCGTCGAGAAAAAGCACTCCGCCATTCGCCAGCTCGAATTTGCCGCGCTTCACTGCCGTCGCACCGGTGAATGCACCCTTTTCGTATCCAAACAGTTCGCTTTCGATCAGATGCTCAGGCAGCGCCGCGCAATTCAGCGCCACAAAGGGGCCTTTGCCGCGATTGCTCCGCCGGTGGATCTCCGTGGCCAGCAGGTCCTTTCCTGTACCGCTTTCTCCCTGAATCAGCACGGTCACTTCCGCCTGGGCAACGCGGTCCGCAAGGTCGAAAAGCTCACGCATCACCTTGCTGGAACCGATCATGGCTCCGAACTGCCCCTCGGAAACCAGTTGGCGCTTCAGCCGCGAATTCTCTTCCGCCAGCGACAGATGTTCGAACACGCGCTCCACCACCAGCCGCAGTTCATCCACTTCAAACGGCTTGGGCAGGTAGTCGTACGCGCCGCTTTTCATGGCTTCAACCGCTACTTTTTCCGAGCCGTATGCCGTGATCATCACTACCGCCAGGCTTACCGCCTGCGCCTTCAGCTCACGCAGGAAGTCGAGCCCGTTTTCTTCCGGCATTTCAATATCGAGCAGGAGAAGTTGGGGATCCTCCCGCGCCATCACCTGCCGCGCGGCTGGAACTCCTTCCGCCTCCAGAACGCGGTACTGGCCTTCCAGGGCGCGCCGCATGCCGTAGCGTGCTGTATTGTCGTCATCAACGATCAAAATGGTGTGCATAGGAAGTTCTCAGTCATCAGTTTGCAGAATTCAGTTTCATTTTCGAATGTCTAATCCGTTGGGAGATCTCCCGGCTCTGCCGAAGGATGATTATTGGTGACTGAACACTGAAGACTGATGATGAATCCCGGTCGCCTGACCGCCTGCAACTCGAAAGCGTACAACAAATCGCGTCCCCGGGCGGGTGGAAGAAATGCCCCCCTGCTCCACCGGGCTCCGGCATTCCACTGTTCCGCCGATTTCGTCAATTCGGCGCTTCACAATGGCCAGGCCCAAGCCCGTTCCGCCTGCGCGCGTAGTGAAAAATGGTTGGAAGATTTTATCGAGTTTGTCCGGCGGAATTCCCTTACCCTGGTCTTCGACAGAGAGTTCTGCATAATCCCGTTCGTCGCCCGCATGCACGATCCCGATACGAATTGACGTCCCTCCCCCGCTCGCCTCGAGAGCGTTCACAAGAAGATTGGAAACAATATCGCTCGCCGCCTCCTCTCCACCCTGCACCTCGCACGTCTCCGCGCCGTCAATCGTCAATGTGATTCGGCGCCGTTCGGCATCCGCGCGCAAAATCCCGGCAACGCGCCGCACAACGGCAGCCAAGTCCGCGGCACGGTCCGTGTCGCGCGCGGGCTTGGCATAGCGCAGCACCTGCGAGATATTCTGGTTCAATCGATCGATTTCATCCACCAGCATTCCGCAATCTCGGCGCGCGCCCTCCGGAAGTTGCATGTCTTCCTCCATGAGCTGCACGATGGTTTTCATGCCACTGAGGGGATTTTTGACGTTGTGCGCGATGCGCGCCGCCATTTCACCAAGAAACGCCATTTTTTCCTTCGCCGCAAGCTCTCGCTCCAGATTAATCTTGTCGGCAATCAGACGGCAGAGCTCGAGGGCCGCGGCCAGGCGGTCTCCGAGCATTTCGAGAGCAGCGATCTGCTCGTCCGAAACTTCACCCGCGGCGGGAACGACCTCCAGGCTGGCAATAACCTCGCCTGCGCGCGAAATCGGCACCCGACGGGCTTTGGCGGGAAGGTCTCCGCTGGCGGGGCCGGCCCCATCGGCAATTCGCTTCAGCTTGGCACTTTCAAACCCCAGCACCGTCGTGATGCGTTCTTCCACCAGCCCCTGAAGAGATTCCACGTCGCCCGTCCGCTTGGCGTGCTCTTCGATTTCCAGCGCCAGCTTCTGCACGGTTTCGAACTCGTTGACAAATTGTTGGTGCAGGCCCCGGCTGATCAGCCGTCTCAAAGGGTCGACGAGCAGAACAAGGATGAAGATCATCACCGCCTCGGTGACGACCGGCGGAACAAAATACGGTTCCAGCCAACCGCTCGCGCGCCGCATTAAATTCAGGTAGATCAGCGAACCAAAAACCGCGGCAGCGGAATAGATGACGTTCCGTTGCACTCGCAAGTCAAGAAAGTTATAGCGGAAGATGCAATAACCCACCAGCCCGCTGGGAAGAATCCCCGCCAGCATCAACACGGCGGTAAAGTATCCACCCAATCCGCCCACCGGTGGCAAGGCGTGTGGCACATACGCAACGGCCCACCCCGCACCCAGTAGCGACTGAAGACCTGCCAGGGCAACATGAAATTTTGCCAGCAGCGGATCGTCGCTGCGCCGGCGAACGAACAGAAGAGCATTCATCCCCGCCGCCGTGAAAAGCGCGGCGACGGCCCACACCGTCAGCAGCCGCACCGGAGACCCCAGCGCCACCAGCGGTTCCCAACCCGGATGGCTCAGCAGGCGGCCGACCATCCAGGGGAAAAACATGATGGGAAGATAAAAACTCGCCACCAGCGCCCGTTGCCAGAACCTGGCAGGAATAAAACGCGCGCAATACGCCGCCTGCCCGTGCACCAACAAAGGCACGGCAGCCATGAAACCCATCATGGTAAGGGTGCGGGAAACGGCCGAGAGGAGGGTCGGCCCTGCGCCATAGTACAGGCTGATGTTGAGCGCCAGCAGATTCCCGGAATACCAGACGAACAGCGCGGACATCAGACTGAACAGCAACCATTCCAGCCGGCGCAATCGCCGGTTGCCAAGAATCAGAACCATCAGGAAAAGGTGGAGCAGCGTTCCGAAGGTATAAATGATGAGCTTGGTGGCAACCAGCGGCGTAAGCTCGTATGCTACATCCACGCGGAAAGCTCCGAGGGTTCGCCTTGCGCTACAGGCACGGGATGGTTCACTGGGTTCATTGTAAGCCTGCCGCCTTACGCAAGTAAACGCGCGATCGAAATTTCCCAATTCCAAACGTAGCGGCGATGCCGCCACTCGCTCCCACGCATTGGCGCACCAAAGAGAGCCGTTCCCAGGCCGGCCCATCATCTTGGACTGCGACAGCCGCAGATACCCCCTTGC
>JASHTO010000139.1 GCA_030040515.1 Terriglobia bacterium | reverse complement strand
CAGGCCCGTAATCGTTCCGCTGATGGTGTAATGCGACGGATTGTTGCAGTTGCAATATTTCCAAAGGTCATTCAAGTAGGCAGGACTGGTTGCAACAGCCTCATAACCGTATCCTCCGAACAGCCAGAATGTTCCGGAGTTGTCCGTCCATGCCCACAGCACCCGAACGTCCACCCGGCGTGTTGGTATTTGCGGCGATCCCCTCCATTCCGTAAACTCCCAGGTTGCCCACCGTTGGGGATCCGGTCACCCACGTCCATTGTCCGAACTGCGTGCTGTACATCCAGAGGTCATTGTAAAGGCCGTTTGGGCCAGATGGGCAATCGTCGGCAGGGGCGCCACCGGCATTGGCCACCGAAGAGCCAGAGATTGTCGGCGGAATCGATCCAAGAAACCGCTCCGTACCGCGACCCGGGTGTGTTGCTCACCGCAGGTATGCCTTGCGACCCGTAGATGCCCATTGCATCCGACCCGTTCGACCCGCTCTGCCACGTCCATAGCCCCGATGAAGGGCTGTACTCCCACAGGTCGTTCAGAATTCCTTGGTAACTCACTTGGGGAGTTCCAAGCCCCCCAAAGAGCCAGAAATTGCCGGAGCTGTCCGTCCACGAAACCGAAATTGCACGGGAGTCGGGCACGTTGCCGGCGGCCGCCACCCCCTGGGTTCCGTAGGTTCCCAAATTACCCGGCCCCATCGGGCCGCCGGCCCAAGTCCAGTATCCCGTCGATGGAGTGTAGAACCACAAGTCGTTGTAAAAACCTTCATTCGGAACATATCCGCCAAATAACCAAAGATTCCCCTGGCTATCGACCCAGGACGCCGCGGAATCTCGTCCGCCCGGGGTGTTGCCTGAATCAGCTATGCCTTGCTGGCCGTATACGGGTCCTCCTGCGCCCCCGAAATCCATGCCCACGTGTTCCGGCCGATGGGTTGTACTCCCACAGATCGCTAAGGTCAGCGCCACCGCCGCCTCCGGGGCAGGGGGCGCCGGCTCCGCCGTAAAGCCAGAAATTTCCGGCACCGTCGGTCCAGGTAATCTCGCCAGCGCGTCCACCCGGGGCAATGCTCGATGAGGGTGGGCCTCCCTGGGTCCCACAGTTCGGCGACGCCGCGCCAACGTCGCTGTTGGCCCCACTGATCCAGGTCCACCAGCCGGTCGTGGGATTGAACATCCACAGGTCGTTGAGATTGCCTCCGACCCCTCCCCCCGAACTGGTGCTCCCCGCCCCAAAAAGCCAGAGGTTTCCGTACTTATCCGTCCAAGTGGCGGAGCCTATCCTCGGTCCGGGATTGTTGGTCGCGGCGGGTACGCCCTGCGTTCCATAGGAGGCGCTATCCTGAGCGTTGGCGACGTTTGCCCCGCCCTCCCATACCCAGTTGTCCAGGATCGCCGGCTGGCAGACCACCACCACGCTCGTGACGTCGTTCGACGGCATGGTTCCTGTGCCGTGCGTGACGGTGCACGTAAGCCCCGCAGGCTCGGTTACCACGTTGACTGTGTAAGTCGATTTAGCCGCCAGAGGAGTTGCAAACGAAAAGCTGGTAGCGTCGGCTGAGACATACAACGTGTCGATCATATCGGTCAGCACAAGGCCCACCGCAGGCAGGCCGGTGATTGTTCCTCCCAGGACATAACCGGGGACCAATAAGGTTGCCGAGCCGCTGATGACGGAACTGGCCGGCGGGACGACGATCGGCGTGCCCGGCGCCACACCCGCTGAATTGCTGAGTGGTGCCGCCGTGACATATGAGGCGGTGATCGTGGCGCTGCCCGCGGCCACGGTACTTGCCAGGCCACCCGCTGAGACGGTGGCCACCTTCGTCGAGGACGAACCCCAAGCCACAGAATCCGTCAAATTCTTGGTGCTGCCATCCCGGAAAAAGCCCGTGGCCGTGAATTGTTGGGTTTGTCCGTAGGCGAGGGAGGAACTCGACGGGGTCACCGTAATGGAAACGAGACTATTTGCGGATGCGCCGCTATTCCCGGAAATCATGGGTGAAAGCTGGGGGCCATGGCCCGCGATACTCCCGCCAAAAGGCAACTGCCTGCCGTTCAGGAAATCTTTACCATCTGTGGTCACAGTGAAGGGCATGGATGTACTTTGTGACCCATTAAGCGTTAAAGACGGAGGCGTGGTGAAACTTCCAAATCCCGCAGACAGGTCACCCGCACCCACGTCCGTACCCGTCAGGGCAACAGTAAGGGGAGATGGGTGCGCGCTATCGGCAATCGTAAGCGTGGCCGTGCGCAGACCGGCCGCAGAGGGCGTGAAGGTCACTCGAATTTGGCAAGTCTTGCCTGGATCAAGAGAGCTCGGGTCGAGCGGACAGTTCCCCTCCGCTACGAAATCAGATGCAGCGTTCCCGCCGCGGATGGTAATTCTGCGGATGATCAAGGGCGTCGCTTCAGAATTCCTGAGCGTCGCACTCCTCGCCGCGCCCGGCTGGCTTATTACCTGGCTCCCGAATGACAGTTCCGAAGGTTGCATTCTCACCTGGGCAAACCCGGCCGCCGTGGGAGTGAGAAGGATAAGAAAGAGGGCCGTCCCAGCCACAACGCTTGAGATTCCCTGCCACCTAGAGCATTTCCATAAATAATGTAGCTTGCCAAATGCAAAGGTTTG
>JASHTO010000138.1 GCA_030040515.1 Terriglobia bacterium | reverse complement strand
CTCCCATCATCCCGGACATTCCCATTCGTGGTCCCCTGAGCTTGCAGGTGAGTTGTTATGAGCTGCGGGTGGTTGCTGGCCGGAAACAGTTCGGCAGTGCGGTGCCTCGGCCACATAGGGTTCTGTGCTCTCGGATGCTGATTGCGCCACCCAGTTTCCATTCTAATGCCGGAACGCAAACCGGAAAAGCCTCAATTGTAGCGGCGGTCTATCGACCGCCGACGGCGTCCATAGGGCGCCGCTACAGCGATTCTAGCCGCTGGGATTTTGGCCGGCGAACGAGCAAACCGAACTCGCGTCGCGGGGTCACACGCTGGCGATGCACTCGATCTCCACGGGCGAGCCGCCGGGCAGATCCTTCACGGCGACGGTTGTCCGTGCGGGCGGGTTGCTGGAGAAGTAGGCATGGTAGGCCGCGTTCATGGCCTGGAAATCCGTGATGTCGGCCAGATACACGTTGCACTTCAGGACCTTCTCGATTGAGGAGCCGGCCGCTTCCAGGACCGCCTTCAGGTTATCGAGACATTGCTTCACCTGATTGCCGATGGGGCCGGGAGCGAGCTTGTGCGTGGAAGGATCCATGGGGCCAGTGCCCGAGAGGAACAGCAAATTGCCGAGCCGCGTCGCGGGACTGAAGAGCGACGCGGGCGTCAGCGGCGCGCCGGGCAGCGTGATCACCTTCTTCTCCGCGGGCGGCATGCCCGGTGCGGCGCTTGCTTCAAGCGGTAAGGCAGCCGTTCCCACTGCCGCTGCTCCCGCAAGTGAGCCTTTCAGGAATGAACGACGAGCGGACTTTCTGTTGCGCATTCTAGACCTCCGGAGGTGAAGTTAGTGCTGCGACGCCCGCTGAATTGCCAAGGAGGGCGCCAGAGCGGCTAAACCTATCATAATGGCGACCACGCGGCGATGGATTACTCTTGTCGGGATCTGACGAAATCGAGCAGTTTGCGGAATGCCGCGCCGCGGTGCGAGACCGCGAACTTCTCTTCCGCCTGCATCTCCGCGAAGGTCTTGCCCAGTGGCGGGTAGAAGAAGTAAGGGTCGTATCCGAAGCCGCCCGTGCCGCGCGCTTCGTCAATGATGATGCCGTCGGCGCGCCCTTCCACCGTTGTGACCACGCGCCCGGCGTGGGCGAGAGCAATCACGCAGACGTAATGCGCAGCGCGCTCTGTTGCGACGCCCGAGTTTCGAGTTTCGAATTTCGAGCTTCGCCTTTCAGCTTCGTGGATTTCCGCCAGCAGGCGTCGGTTGTTCTGTTCATCCGTGGCGCAAGGGCCGGCGAAGCGCGCGGAGTAGATTCCGGGCGCGCCGTCGAGCGCGTCAACGCAGATCCCGGAGTCATCGGCGAAGACCCAACCCGCCGTCTTCGAGCCGTAATACACCGCCTTCTTGCGAGCGTTCTCTTCAAACGTCGTTCCGTCCTCAACGCAGGCGGCCATCGCGGAGATTTCGGGCAGTGCCTCAACAGTTATGCCCCGAACGGCGGCAGCGGCGGCGAATTCGCGCAGCTTGCCGGGATTGGAAGAAGCCAGGAACAGCGGCGAAGGAGGAGCGATGACTGGCGAGCGGGGATTCGGCGCGGAAGCCTTCAAGGGAAGTCTCAGGTCATCCTTCACTTGGTACTCATCTCGATTTTCAAGATCGATTTTTGGACTTCGATCAAGCGCTGGATGGCAGGGCGCGCGAGATCGATCAAGGCGTTCAGATCGTTGGTGGAGAAGGTGCGGCCTTCGGCAGTGGCTTGGGTCTCTACCAGCCTGCCCGCACCGGTCATCACGATGTTCATGTCCACCTCGGCCGTGGAATCCTCCGCGTAGCTAAGATCGAGCAGCATCTCCTCACCGACAATGCCCACACTGATGGCGGCGAGGTAATCCTTCAGGGGATTCGCCTTGAGCGCACGTTGGGCTTGCAGCTTCTGGACGGCCAGCCCGAGCGCCACGAGCGCGCCCGTGACGGAAGCCGTGCGAGTG
Source organism: Terriglobia bacterium (assembly GCA_030040515.1). Lineage (GTDB taxonomy): Bacteria > Acidobacteriota > Terriglobia > UBA7540 > UBA7540 > Bog-366. The sequence goes on along the minus strand of JASHTO010000138.1, from coordinate 2,852 downwards.
CCGCCATCGGCACGGATGACGTCGCAATCGAGCCACACCGTCCGCTCACCCAGCGCCTCCAGGTCGATCACTGCACGCAGCGAGCGACCGATGAGGCGTTGAATCTCCATGGTGCGTCCCGATTGGCGGCCGCGCGTGGACTCCCGCGGCATACGTGTGCTGGTGGCGCGCGGAATCATAGAGTATTCGCTGGTAATCCACCCGTTTCCGCTGCCCTTCTGGAAAGGAGGAACTCCGTCCTCCACCGAAGCGGTGCAGATCACCTGGGTTTCGCCCAGGCGAATCAGCGCGGATCCCTCCGCGCTGGAGATGAAGTTGGGCACAATCTCGAGCGGCCGCATTTCCGTTGCCGCGCGATGATCGGGCCGAACCAGCTTGCCGCCGGAGTACAGCAAGCCGCTGAGTGGGCGTGGTGTGGGCATGTTACCCCTCGGGTCCTTTCGTTGAATTCAAGTGACCTCTCAGTTCTCACTCCTCAAGAAAGGTCCTTAGTGACTGCTAGAACTGACGAATGCATTCATTGACTCGACTTCACCCGTGTGGGATCAGGAACATAAGGCGTGGTAAGATCCGCGTGCCCGTCCAGGGTTTCCACTTCCTGCCCCTGAATCAGGAATTGTACTCTCTTCACCGAGGGAATATTCAAGGTGATGGAATCCACAATGGAATAGATCGCCAAGGTTTCGCTCTCAATGCCCGGCTCGAAATCGCTCAGCATGTCGGACGACAAATCCAGGAAAGCTGTGCCATCGGCAGAGAGGAAGACGGCACGCACGGATGTGGAGGCGGGAAGCACGCGGCCATAACCCTGATGCGAGCCCTCCGCCAGAGCCAGCACGACTTGGCGGATGCGGTCCGGATCGGCTTGCGCCCAGGTGAGCGAGCGGCTTTCCGGCATGATCTTGCCCTCGTCCAGTGCGGGGAAGTAGAGTGTGGCCAGTTGCGTGGTGCCGTTGTTGGGCTGCAAGGCAATCTGGCTGAGCTGCGCCCGTGCCGCTTCCTCCGCACGCGGCGGTTCTACGAAGACACGCTTGGAGAGCGAGTGCAGGTAGAATCCCCCCACGCCCAGGGCGACGAGGACAAAGACGAAGAAGATCGTGGCACGGCGCGTCAAGGAGTGGTTCCTCCTTTCGCAAATATCGCTAGAGCTTGAACCACCGCGCCCGCCACCTGTTGTTGGAAGCCGGGATTCGTGATCGCCGCCGCGTCTCCACTCGGAGCCAGGCGGCCCAATTCAATGGCCACAGCGGGCGAATTGACGCTGCGCAGGGAGTAGACCGGCGCAGTGGAGGGCTGGTCGACCTCCGCGCCATTGATCTGCGCAAGCTGCTGTTGCAGCGTCAGGGCCAACTGGACACTTTGCGCCGATTGCGTTTCCTGCACTTCACTCCAGGGCAGAAAGGGCGGTGGAGGAGCTTGCGCAGGCGGACTGGGCGCCTGGAAGGTGAAGATGGAAATGCGCGGTGAGGATGCGCCCAGGTCACCTGCATGGAAACTGATGTAGCACATTGCGCCGGAAAGGTTGGCGGCCAGGGCACGCTGCTCCGCGCTGACGTTCGCATCTCCAGTGCGCGTCAGCACCACGCGGTACTTGTCGGTGGTCAGCAGGGCGGTCCGCACGCGCGCCGCGACCTGCGCGACCAAGTCTTTCTCCAGAACTCCGTCGCTGCTGCGTCCGCCGTTGTCTGTGCCGCCGTGAGCGGGGTCAAGCGCCACCAGGGGAAGCGGCGGTCCAGGCGGCGCGGCGGGAGTCTCCTCGGTCACCTGTGGCGCGCGTTCCTGCGGGAGAGGTGGCGCGGTTGCCGGCGCAGGGTTGGAAGGCGGCGGCGGCTGTTGTGTCTGCGGCGTCAGTGGTGGCGGCTTCAAAACATCGGCCAGCAGGATCTTTCCGCCTTCCGCCTCCACGGGATAGAAGTTCAGACCGCTTGAGGTGGGGGAGAGAATGAGCTTCGGCACTCCGTCTTGATCGTCATAGCGAAGCTCGCTGAGATAGGGATTTTGAAACCGATACGACTGTTCCATCGGTTCCATGGGGCGGTCGCCCAGATACATAACCCATTTGCCATTGCTCGAGGCTGTGGTCACGCTCACTTTGTCGGTAAACTGTACGGTCAGCCGCGCGCCATTGGCGATGGGGTCCAGTCGAACGGTGAACGATGAGGGCTTGACGTCGCCAATGAAGATGCGGTTCGTCCCATCCTGGTATTCCACCCCCTGGCGCGTCAGGTGGGGAAGTACGGTGGTGAGGAAATCCACCGGAACCATCCACTGGCCGTCGGAGAGGCGAACGGGTTCCAGGAGGTCATATTGAGTATGGTCGACCTCAACCGAGCCGCCATTCGGCCGCAGAGCGATTTGCGTGTCGCCGAACCAAACTCGTACCTCATCCTTTTTCTCCTGGACTGCCGCAACCTTGCCCACCATGTTCAGAAGCTGCATCAGCGGCAGGTATTTGACGCCGGCAACCGTTTCGAAGGGAAGCAGGTGGTGGGCGGAGGGAAAGTAGAAGACGAAGTTGTCGCTGCGGAGCTCGCGCGTCGGCCAGAAGATCGCTGCGACTCCCAGCAGGAGGATTGCGGGAAGAATCAGCCGACTTTTTTGTATTCGTCGGGGGAGATGGGCAGGCAATTCGTCTTCACCTTCGCGCCAGAAGTGGAGTGCCGCGTCGCTTCTCGTTCAAATGGAGATTCTATAGGAATTCAGTCAAGGGCGGCAATGGAGTTTGAAGGGTGCTCTGAATTGGCGCGGCCATCCAGGCGAGGAGAGTGGGACAACTAACTTAAGAGAGTTTCCGTGCCTGGAATCGGAACCTGCGCGAATGGGTTTCAATCTGAATCTCGCTGAACCCCGCC
>JASHTO010000137.1 GCA_030040515.1 Terriglobia bacterium | reverse complement strand
GGGGCAAATCGCGCTTGCCACCTTCGAAAATTACGACGGCCTGACGAACCTGGGGAACAACGATTACGAGACGAGTTTGGCTTCCGGGGCGGCCAGCATTTCCGCGCCGGGCACCGGGGGCAGTGGAACGCTGGACGGCGGCTCGCTCGAAGCCTCCAACGTGGACATCGCCACCGCGTTCACGCAACTCATCGAAGCCGAACGCGGATATGAGGCCAATGCCAAGGCCATTACCACGGCCGACGATGTGACGCAGGCCTCCATCAACCTGATCCAGAGTTAAGCCCCGCAAGTTACGTCCGGTAAATTCGCGGGCGGGGTTGAATAAGCGCCGCCTGCGAACGTCTGCGCAAGTCACTCCCCAAGACCCCGTCCCCGGTGCGGGAACACCGGGGGCGGGCCCCCCCGCTCTCTACCACTCTCACATTCAAACAGGAATTCGCCCGTGCAACCCCGGGAATGACGGGGATATAATGCCCGCTCGCCTTCGGCCTCAAGTTGGCTCGAAGGCGATGAGCAGATCAACAAGAGGTGCTCAAGCCATATTTCCGGGTGTGATGGGGGCAGGGCAGTCTTCCCTTGCGTTTTTCGCTTTGCCCAGAGGATTGGCCAGGAGGTTCGAACGTGCCGCGATACGTTCTGGCGCTGGATCAAGGGACCACAAGCTCGCGGGCCATCTTGTTTGACCACGAGGGGCGGCCGCGCTTCTCCGCGAGCCGGGAATTCAAGCAATATTATCCGCAACCGGGATGGGTGGAGCACGATGCCGTGGAAATTTGGCAGTCGCAGCTTGGTGTGGCGGAAAAGGTTCTGGCCGAAGCGCAAATCGGCGCGGAGGACCTGGTGGCGCTGGGCATCACCAATCAGCGGGAGACGGTGGTGCTTTGGGACCGCGCGACAGGCGAGCCGCTTCACCACGCCATCGTGTGGCAATGCCGGCGAACGGCGGCCATGTGCGACCGGGTTCGCGCCGAGGGCTTTGACCGCGTGCTTCGCGAGAAAACCGGACTGGTAACCGACGCCTACTTTTCCGGAACCAAAATCGCCTGGCTGCTCGAAAATGTTCCAGGGGCACGCGCACGGGCGCAGCGGGGCGAGCTGGCCTGCGGGACCATCGATACCTGGCTGATTTGGAATCTCACGCGCGGCCAAGTGCATGTGACGGACGTTTCGAACGCCTCGCGGACCCTGCTCTTCAATCTGCACACGCTGGCCTGGGATCCGGAAATCCTGAATTACTTTGCCATCCCCGCCTCGCTCCTTCCGGAGGTGAGGCCCTCCGGCGGAGTTTTTGGCGAGACGCAATTGTTCGGCGCCCCCCTGCGTATGGCGGGAATGGCAGGTGATCAGCAGGCGTCGCTCTTCGGCCAACAATGCTTCCGCAAGGGCATGGTGAAAAATACTTACGGCACGGGTTGCTTCCTGCTGATGAACACCGGAACGGAGATCCCGCGCTCGGAAACCGGCCTGCTGGGGACCGTGGCCTGGGGGCTCGAGGGGCGCACGGAATATGCACTGGAGGGCAGCGTGTTCATCGCCGGCGCCGCTATCCAATGGCTGCGCGACGAAATGAGGTTGCTCAATGACGCGGCAGAAAGTGAAGCCTTGGCGCGCTCCGTGCCCGATACGCACGGAGTTTACCTGGTCCCGGCGTTCGTGGGTTTGGGCGCCCCGCACTGGGATGCCTACGCGCGCGGAACCATTACCGGCATCACGCGCGGCGCAAATCGTGCCCACCTGGTGCGTGCCGCGCTCGAATCCATCGCCTACCAGACGCGCGAAGTGGTGGACGCCATGGCGCGCGACTCCGGCATACGCCCGGAAGTCCTCCGCGTGGATGGCGGCGCGGCGCGCAATGATTTCCTCTGCCAGTTCCAGGCCGACCTTCTGGGAATCCCCGTGGAACGCCCGGCGGTCACGGAATCCACCGCGCTCGGCGCCGCATACCTCGCGGGTTTGGGCACGGGCTTCTGGAAGGACAAGCAGCAGCTTGCAACGCACCTCCACTCCGGCCATCGCTTCTCGCCCGGCATGGACGTCGCCCGTCGCGAGGAACTGTACGCGGGGTGGGTCCGCGCCGTGGAGCGCGCCAAAGGTTGGGCGAAGTGATATCACAGAGGCACCGCCAAACTCGCAGTGCACAGATATGGAAACTGAAATCCCCAGATCCTTGGACGTCTCGCGCCCTCGCTGCGCCGGTGGTAGAATCAGAGCCGGCGTGGGGCGGAAAATCCGCTTCGGACGAGGATGGTCGCGGCGGGATGCGGCATGGTCGAAGGCATGACTGAACTCCTGGAGGAAATATCCCAGCAACCGGCGCTGCTTTCCGGGCTGCGGAAATACTACGCCAGCCCGGGGGCCATTCCCGCGAAGGCCCTGCGCAAGCTGGCAAGGCGTTGGCCGCCCACGGTGGTCTTCACGGGAATGGGCTCGTCGCTATTTGCAGCTTATCCGGCGCAGGCCTATCTGGCCGAGCAGGGAGTCCGCGCCCTGGTGTGGGAAACCGCAGAACTGGTACACCACCACCTGAAGTTCCTGCGGGGCGACACGCTGCTGGTGGTGGTTTCACGCTCGGGCCAGACCGCCGAGGTGGTGCGCCTGCTGAAAAACCTGCCCGCCCAGGCCCGCCTGCTCGCCGTGACGAACCTGGAGGCCAGCCCACTTGCCAAGTGTGCCAACCTGTTGCTGCCCATGATGGCGGGCCCGCAGGCCACGGTGAGCACCAAGACCTACACCTGCTCGGTGGCGGTGCTGATGTACCTGGCCTTCGCCATCGCCGGGAAGCCGCCCGGTCCCCTCACCCAGGAGGTCTTAAGCGCGGCGGAGGCGCAAGAAAAGCTCCTGGAGCGCCGCGATGAGCTGATGCCGCCCATCGTGGAGTTTTTCAACCGGCCGCCCTATGTGGCGCTCATGTCGCGCGGCGCGGACCTCGCCACCGCCTACCAGGGCGCGTTGATGCTTAAGGAAGTGGCTCGCCTCGCGGCCGAACCGACCAGCGCCGCGCAGTTCCGCCACGGCCCCATTGAAATCGTCGATCCCAGTCACCGCTACATCCTGTTCGCCCGCCATGGAAAAACCGGGAAGCTCCTCCTGAAACTCGCTGACGACATTCGCCAATCGGGCGGCAGGGTGCTGCTCTTCACGGACATGCCCTTTGAAAATCTCATGAATGTGCGGTTGGTGCGCGTCGAATCCCGCCGGATGGGCTTGGGAACGATGGTGGACAGCGTTTATATGCAATTGCTGGCGCACGAAGCGGCGTTGCGGGCGGGACTGGAACCTGGAAGGTTCAAGATCGCGGAAAATGTAACCCGCAAGGAGTAGTCTTCTTCCCTTACGAGAGCGGGGAGCGCCCTCCACCGGTTGGAATGGTTCTCCGTAAGAACACTTCCCCGCCAGCCCGGCAAAGCGCGAAATGCCGGACTTTTTTGCTGTGAGACCTGCCTTGCCGGGGTCGAGCACCCCGGCTAACCGATCATGGCTGGAATTTTGGAGACGAAGCCCTTAATTCCGTGAGCGCAGTTCCTGACAGGTGAGGCAATACCTTGCCCAGGGGATAGCCTTGAGGCGATTCGGGGATATATCGTCGCCACACGCTTCACACACGCCGTAAGTTCCACCGGCACAACGTGCAAGCGCCCTCTCGATTTCCTTCAAAGTACGGCTGCGCAGATTTGCAGTGGCCACGGTGACATCCTGCTCAAGGGTCTTGACCGCGAATTCCACTTCGTCGGGCGACTGCACACTGGCAGTGAGAGCTTCAGGTTCACTCCGCGTCGAAGCCAGAATCTCATTGCGCTTCTTCAGCAAAAGACTGCGATATGCCTTGTTTCCGGTCTTTACCACTGTAACCTTCCTCTTTCATCCCTATTTCGTCAATCCGCTGAGCAGAACTGGAGATCTTCTGAAATTCTGCCCGTGCAATCGGATGTTCCAGATGATATCAAGGTTGCACAATTTTTTGAAGTTTTTTACCAACCAATATTCTCTTATTTCTCAATGAATTACAGCCATCCATGGGTGTGGTATAATGGCCACGCAAAGTTTGGCCTTAAAAATGATTCGTTAAGGTCCGTTTATGACCACGCGTCAGGAGATGCTGGATCGGGTACGGAAGGCCCTGGGCCGCGGCAGTTCGGGTTCCATACCAGCGCCTTTGCCCCCCCTCGACCTTACCGGAGTCATGCCGCCGCTTGCCCCAGAGGAGCATCAGGCGAAGTTTGAGGCCGAATGGGAAAAGGTCGGGGGGCATGTCTATCGGGTGGCGGATTCGAGCCAACTGGATGCGGTATTCGAGAAAGTCCTGGGGCGGGCGGATTCCACCGGCGTGACGCTCTCCGCCAACCCTTTGTTGGCAGAACTGGGCATTTCCCGCCGGCTCGCCAACCTTGGCAAGTCTGTCGCCACGTGGGGGGGGCGCGAGTCAGCGGCGGGTGAAAACCTGCTAGGCGAGTTCAATAAGGCCAGCTTTGCAGCCGAAGTAGGAATGACCGGCGTCGATTTCGTGCTGGCGGAGACCGGCACGCTGGTTCTGAGCAGCGCTACCGAAAGGGTGCAAGTAGCCTCACTGGCGCCGCCCGTCCATGTTGCCCTCTACCGGCGGAGCCAATTGGTCGGCTCACTGGATGAGGTTCTTGCCCGACTCCCCATTTCCGCCTCCTCGGATCATCCCTCCGCCGGCCGATCCGTGGTCTTTGTCACCGGCTCCAGCCGCACTGCCGACATCGAGCAGATTCTGGTGCGGGGCGTTCACGGCCCGCGCGCAGTGCATGCCATTTTGGTGGAAGATAGTTTCCAGTGAAGCCCTCACACGCAATCGAGTGTTGAGCTTTCCCCAGTCTTCAGGCAGAATAACCCACACGGTTACGGCCTCTACTTCAAGGAGGGATAATGCGCAGCGCCCTGATCCTCTTTTTGCTGCTCCCCGTTTTACCCGCCCGGGCAGCTTCCCGGGAAGAAATTCGTTCCGCCGCAACCCGTGCCGTGGCCCTTGTGCAGAAAGGGTCGTCCGGGTTCGCCCAGATGATGCAGTGCTTTTCCTGCCATGACCACGGGCTGCCCTTGCTGATGGAGCACGTCGCGCGCGAGCACGGCGTGCCGGTGGATGAAGCCGCAGCAAGCCAAGTGGCGGCGAAGGCCTTTGTCGGCACCACGAATCTCAGTTCCCTCGACCAAGCCGTTCAGGACCCCATGATTGTTGACCCCGCCCCGTCCGATGGCTGGGCGCTGGTGGCAGCGCATTCGGTGGGAGTGAAGCCAAGCCTTATCTCCGCCGTGTTTGCCCGGCGAATTGCCTCCTGGCAGCGGCCGGATGGCCACTGGCCCACTGGTGATGATCGCCCGCCGCAGTCCTACAGTCTTTTCACCGCCACCGCCGTGGCTCTGCGCGCGATGCATTTCGACATGCCCCCGCAGCTTGCCCAGGAAACCGAGGAGCGCTCGGCCCGCGCCCGCCAGTGGCTGCTCTCCACCGAGCCTCACAGCACCGAAGACTTCACCTTCCGCCTCTTCGGCCTGCACTTTGCAAATGCGACTTCGTCCGATGTTCACCACGCGGCGCAGGAGTTGCTGGCATTGCAGCATTCCGACGGTTGCTCAAGGGCGGAGCGAATATTCATGAAAAAGACTCGGACGGCATGACCGCGCTCGATTGGGCAGTCGTCGCCCACCAGACCGAGGCCGTGAGGGCGCTGATCGCCGGTGGTGCGGACGTAAATGCCGTTGACCACTTCGGCTACACACCGCTCATGTACGCCGCAACCATCGATTACGGCGATTCCTCAACGGTGACCGAACTGCTCAAAGCCGGCGCTGATCCCAACCTCAAGGACAAGAAAGGCGAGACAGCCCTCGCCCACGCGCGCGATTATCCTTACATCAGCGAGGCGTTGCAGCAGGCCAGCGGGAAGTAATTCCGCGTAGCTCGCCGTGCTGGTTCAAAGAAGAGCCGGGCGTCTAGCTCGGACCGCTGCGCCGCACTACTCGATGAGGCGACTCGAAGCAGTCTTCGCGATCCTTTTGTGCGCACCGGCAATTTCGCGGAGTGCTGCCGACACTCCCGCCCTGGCCCATGGCCTCTGGGTGTGGGGTACGCTCACCGCATTGCAAGCCCCCGGAAGCGCCAGGACTTTGCGCAACTTCTGCCAGGCGCAGGGGATTGCTGATATTCCCGGCGCGCGTCGCGATAAGCTTCTCGAACAGGTTCGGGGCATCTTGAGATTCAACCAGAGCCACCCGACGAGTCCGTTCGACGGGATTCGCCTCGATATCGAACCGCAACAGAGACGGGAGAATCAGGGGCCGGACAATCTTCAATTCCTGCCGGCCCTTGTGGATGCTTATCACGCGGTGCGCAGCCTAGCCGAACCCGCCGGCCTCATGGTGGGCGCGGATATACCCCGCAAATTCTTGGAGGGCGACCCGGGCCAGCGCGAACTCCTGTTGTCAGCGCCGCCCCGATTTACCCTGATGCTCTACGCGTTGAGCAGTCCGGACGACGGAAAAAGTGCCGAGGCAAAAGCCGAGAAGTTGCGGGCCGCCAGCGCGCGCTGCCTCGCAATGGACTACCAGGATTTAAACCCATCGAACCTTGCAAAGTTGAGCATCGGGCCGCGCACGCCGGATTACGGTGATCAGCTTGCCCGAATGCTCCAATTACTCGACGAAGCGAATCGCAACAACCCGCACTACGGAGGGTGGGCGCGGCACTCCTACAATGATTATCTGAAGGCACAACCGCAATGACGAAGTCGATGCGAACCATCCCGCCTTGTTATTGAGGATGACAAAATATTGTGACAGACCTCCCTTCTAGCGGCGCTCGATGAGCGCCGAGAACGGCGGTCGCAGACCGCCGCTCCAATCGGACATTGTCATATTCTCGCCGCCTCAGTAGGTCGTTTAATCCATCATCTAATCCATCATCGACTAGGGGCCGACAGAAACGGTGGTGGCATTTTCATTTTGGGCTTCAGCGGCGCGTTCCTTTTGCCCGAGGTCGCGATAGAAGCGGCCGGCGATTTGCGAGGCGAAGGTGCCGTGCATCAGGCGGCTGCCCCGCAGGAAGACCACCACCACATAGGGAGACTGCGCCTCGCCGCCATAGGAGACAAACCAGCCCAGGTGCGCGCCATTTTCGCTGCACGTTCCGGTCTTGGCGAAAATCGAAAGATCGGGATCGAAAGCCAGGCGGCCTGTGCCGTAAATCACCGTTCCTTCCAGGCCATCGCGAATTTGCGGGATGTATGGGGCCAAATCGTCCAGGCGGCGCCGCACGACGGGATGAAACTCGGAAATCTCCTCCGGCGTTTGGGGATACTGCAAAGCGTAAAGCGTGCCCCCGTTGGCGATGGCGGAAAAAATGGCGGCCATCTGGAGCGCCGTCACCTCAATGTCCGTCCCGCAGAATGCCAGCAGGCCCACACCCCCGAGCTTGGGCGGCTCGTCGGGGTAGACTCCGGGGGATTCGCCGGGAATATCCAGCCCGGCCTTTTCGCCGAAGCCAAATTCACGTGCGTATTGGGTGATGCGGTCGAAACCGAGCTCCAGGCCCAGCTTGCGGAAGAAGAAATTATTGGAACGCGCGAGCGCATCCTCCAAATTGATTCGCCCGGCGTTGGGAGTGTAAAGGCGCGTGCTGGGAGTTATGATGCCCTCGCGCAGTGCGGCGAGCGCCACCACCGGCTTGATGGTGGAGCAGGGGGTGAAGCCGCTCGAGAGCGCCAGCTTCTGGTTCACCATGCTCAGGATTCGCCCATTGTTGGGGTCAACCACCACCACGCTGCCATTCACTTTTCCGAGTGCGGCAAGAGCCATCTGGCGGATGACTGGATCTTCGCCCGCCAGGTTGTCTCCGATCGTCGGATCAACGGTAGCAGGCCACGGATTGTAATAGTGG
>JASHTO010000136.1 GCA_030040515.1 Terriglobia bacterium | reverse complement strand
GTACGAGCGCGATAACATCATGCGAATGAGGGGCGGGCAGGAACGGCACGAACCGCTCGTTTCGGAACACACGCGGCGGGAGTTGGGTCGTAAGTTCGCTCACCTTTCTGACAGCCAGCGCCGGGTAGTAGAAGAAATCCTCAAAAACCGGGACCAGGTGGTAGCCTTGGAAGGCGTCGCGGGAGCCGGCAAGACTACCTCACTTTCCGCCATCCGGGAGGCCGCCGAGCGCAAGGGCTACCAAGTCGAAGGGCTTGCGCCCACTTCCCGCGCTGCCCACCAGCTTGAAGAAGCCGGTATCAAGTCAAATACGTTGCAGCACCATCTCGCCAAATCACACCACGCTGACACAGAGCGCCGCCTCTACATTGTGGACGAATCGAGTTTGGCAAGTACGCGCCAGGTAAATGAATTCATGCACAGGCTGAAAGAGCACGACCGAGTAATCTTCGTGGGCGACACACGCCAGCACCAAGGAGTGGAAGCCGGGCGACCATTCCAACAGCTTCAGGAAGCCGGGATGCACACGGCACATCTGGACGAAATCATTCGGCAGAGGGACCCGGCAATGAAACAAGCCGTTGAGCAACTCGCCCACGGACACGTACGCGAAGCCATCGACAGTCTCAGGAACCAAGGCCGAGTGCATGAGATTACAAACCAGGAAGAGCGCTTGGAAACAATCGCCAAGGCTTATGCCGAGCGGCCTGACAATACCCTGGTCGTGTCACCGGATAACCGATCCCGTCAGGAGATCAATGAGAGAATTCATCGTGAGCTGCAATTAAGCGGAAGAGTGGAGGAGCAGGAGCAGCGGGTTACTGTGCTTGTACCGCGCCAGGAGATGACTGGGGCCGACCGGCAGTGGGCGGAGCAGTATGAACGAGGCGATATGGTGCGCTACACGCGCGCCAGCAAAGCGGTGGGCATCCACTCGGGGGAATATGTTCATGTCACCGGCGTTGACAAGGACCGGAACTTGCTCACCGTCGAGCGCGAGAACGGCCAGCAAGTCACCTATAACCCGCAACGGCTGCATGGCGTGAGTGTCTACCGGCAAGGGGAACGTGACCTCTCAGCCGGTGACCGCGTGCAATTCACCGCGCCTTACCGGGAAGAGCACATCGCCAACAGGCAACTCGGAACCATCCACCAGATTGACGGCGAAGGGAATCTCCAAGTTCGACTCGACTCCGGCGGGGATGTGCAATTCAACATCCAGGATCACCCCCACATCGACTACGGCTATGCTGTCACGAGCCACAGCAGTCAAGGCGTCACCTCCGACCGCGTGTTGATCCACATTGACACTGAGCAGGCCTATCAGGGCCTTATCAATTCCCGACTGGCATATGTTGCTATATCGCGTGGCCGTTTCGATGCCCAGATTTATACGAACGAGGCAGTGAAATTGGGCGAGATGTTGAGCCGCAACGTTTCCAAACCCTGCGCTCTTGAAACCACTCACGATACAACCAACTCAACCCACGTCAAGGTGACCAAATACCCGGAAAAGAAATTGCTAGGGGATTCTCATAGGTATGATCAAGGACTCGGGATTGGATAATAAACAAGGATTGTACAGCTTGCGAACACTATGATGAATCAGTATGAAATGGAAGCTTTCCTCCATCGCCCACGAAATAAGATGAGACTACCAGCACCGGTATTCTGTTCATTGACGACGCGGACTTGTCTCCGAGCTCCTACTCGCTGGCCTACCGACCCAGCAATGGATCGGCCCCAAACGTTTGAAGTTGGAAAGCCGAATGGCTCCAAGGACTATTTATCAGGCCAAAATCTTAAGTCCTCGCGGTCGACGCAGTAAACTCTTGCACGCGTCATACCGTTAAGTCGGGGGTGTCGGTACTGCCCGTTAAATTGGGTGACGTAAGGAAACTCTGCCCCTGCTCCCCATTGAAGTCTTAGTTCAACTGGTGAAGGTATTCCACCAGATTGTTAACATCCTCGTCGCTTAGCCGCCCCTGAAATGAGGGCATGGTGCCAATGCCGTTGATGATGGTTTTCCGAACTTGCGCGTCGGTGGCCGGCGCGCCGCTGGGCAGCGCCTTTCTCTGGAAGAGTCCTTCTAGTTTGGGAGGTTGCTTCTTGAGGTCGAGGTTCGAGGCCTCATGGCACATGGCGCAGTTCTGCTGGAAGAGTTCATGGCCCCTCTGACTGGCGTGCTGATCGCTGCACGCCGGCCAAATATCCAACAAAGCAGCAATGAGCGCCAGCCACCACCACAGGAAGCAGAGATGAACGCGCCTCATTTCATCCCTCCGGCTCGGGCCATTTGCCGGGTGGACTTGGCAGTGGCTTCTGTTCTCAGGGCATCTTCCAATTCCGCCGTTGTCCATTCCGTCGCCCAGTATTTGACGATCTTTTCCTGGGGAGAAATCAGAACGATATCCATCGAGTGCGCAATCTGGTTGTCTTGTTCGAAATAGACGAGCCCGAATGCATCAGCCAGCTTGCGCAAGTCGGCGGGCGCGGCTGAGGCAAAGTCCCACTGAGCAAAACCCGACGCATCGTTATTGAGGTAGGCTAATCCGTAACGGCGAAGCACGGGCGCAGTGTCATACTTGGGATCGAAGCTCACGGTGAGCAAGTGCGTCTTCGCGTACGTGCCAGGAGTTTTCGCCAAGTCTTCGTGAATCTTTGCAAACTGGCTGCTCAGCCGCGGGCAGAAGTTGGGCATCGGACAGCGCGTATAAATGAACGTCAGCAGCAATGCCTTACCCTTGAAGCCATCGAGGTGAATGGTCTTGCCGTCCTGATTGATGAGCGAAATGTTCGGGACACGCTCTCCCACGGCGAGGGCTTTCGGCGGGGCGGGCACCTTCGTGGTATTTCGGCCGCTCTTAGCGGTAATGCGGATATTCTCCAGCCAGTTGTCATTGCCACCTTCTGCGACAACGACTTCTGCGGCGATCTTGTCGCCGGGTTCCACTTCTTGGACTACCGCTGGATCTTTGACCTTATAGGGCATGGTCATGGCGGGCATGAAGCCGGGTATGCTTTCGTGATCGACGGTGATTTCGTTTTTCGCAAGGTTTTTATCCAACACTTGACCACGAAGTTGGTATCTCCTGGACCCGTGCTTGCACGCTGCAATAATGCAAGCAAAAACCAGACACACACCGAAAATCTTGCGCGAACCCATCACATCTTTCCTTCCCCCGTCAATGTGGTGTCTGTTGACGCCGAAAGACCCACCACCGGCTTCAAACACCAAGCCGCATCCTGCCGCACTCGTCCTTTCTTCCACCAGATGTAGACTCCCGTGACCGAGAGCATCGCGATCGCAAGTCCCAGCACGCCAACGAGGATGCGGTAGGGCAGACCGAACACGTCGGCCGTGTGCAGAGCATAGAGCCAGGTCGAGATGGTGTTGCCACTATGTTCGCCGGTTGTTAGACGCAGGGACCGAAAGGCACCCGTGTCACCGTCGAGAACCAAGGCTGTCGTGTTTGAGTCCGAGACATCGCGGCTGGTTCTCGCATCGTAATAATAGGCGTTTTCGACCGGGACGTAGGCAAGGCCCTCCACCCGCCCTACAGTGAAGCCATGGTTAGTGGCCTGTTGGGCCATCAGTCGGGCGCCTGCTTCCTGCGCGCCGCGCCAATCGAGTTTTGGTGGTTGATCCCCCGCGCGGTGGGGCATGTTAGTGGGTTGATTTACCGCCCAAGTATAGTCGAGGAGACCGCCCGTCACCCAATCGTATACAGCGGGGAGGTTCAGATAAACACTCGACCAGGCGAAGATGAACAACATCGCCCAGAGCCACAAGCCGCTCGCACGGTGTAGAAGAAAATTAAAACTATAAAAGCCGGTCCGCCACTTGATAAGCCATGAGGGTCGCCAGCGCCGCCAAAAACGGTTCAAGGCAACCGGCAGTGTGAGATAGAAGCCAACGAAACAATCCACCGTCCAGAGCAGCGCTATGACGCCCAAGATCCAATAGCCGCCCATGCTCAGCTTTAGATTGCTGTGTAGCTGGTAAATGAAGGGCATGAGATTGACTAGGCCCTGGGAGATATCACCGAATTTGCGGCGTCCGAGTTCTGCCCCGGTCCAGGGGTCGAGTAAAAGCTGGTCAAAGCCGAGCGTGCAAGGGTGGCTAGTCGCTGGGTCCATGTGATGAGGCGCAAACGACACCCACACCTGATCGGTCCGGAAGAATTGAACGCCTGCCACCCGGCATTGCGGGACTAATGCCCCGGCGCGTTCAGCGAGCGTCGCGAGGTCGAGTTGAGCCACGCCCGGCCTCGTCACGGCGTAGACTTGCGGGCAGATCAGCCTTTCCAGGTTGCTCCAGAAGGCAAGCAAACTACCGGTCAGCCCGACAAGAACAAGGAAGCACGCCATCAGTAGCCCGACATAACGATGCGCTAATACCGCGACATTACGAATCGACATATCGATCTCCCCTTTCTTGATCGAGGTCATTACTGAACCGCTCCCGGATGCGCGCGCAGAGCGATCTTAAAACAAAAGTTTCAGGGCCAGCTGGATAGAGCGTGGGCCACCGATCTGATACAGGGGATTGACGCCGCCGGGCGTAGAATAACCAGCGAAGCTGCCACTGAGGGCCTGTGCCGCCGTTTGGGTTGGATAGCCGAAGGCACCGCTGTTGCCGGAGATGTCTCCCACCGGTGGCCCGAAATTGGGATGGTTCAGGACATTGAACATTTCGGCGCGGAACTGTAGCTTTACCGACTCATGGATCGGGAATTCGCGATGAACGCCGAAGTCCCATTGCGATAAGGGATAACCTCTCAGCGCATTCCGTCCCAGGTCTCCCTGGCGCAAGGGGTTGCCGTTGGCATCGGTCGGCGGCGGGCAGAAAGGTCCTACGCTTGGGGAGCCATCGGAGCATTGCGCCGCTCCCGGTGTGTTGTTCAGGACCTTTCCGCCAGGGTACTGCGACCCGTAGAGGTAGAAGGGGATGCCCCCGACGAGATCCGGCCGAATGGCCGTTTGTCTGTCAAGAAGCGTATAGAACAGTGAGTCAGACACGTTGACCGGTGGGGCCGTGTGGGCCTGAATGATGCTCTGAAGGGACCAGCCGCCCAGAATCGCGCTGGTCAGTCGGTTCAATTTTGGCATCGGGATGTTGTAGGTCACGCCGGTTGAAAACGCCTGACGGAGGTCGAAGTCCGAGTCCCCTCGGTTCTGGTTCGGATTGGTCCCCCAATTAGACACACTAGCAAGAGAACCCGATGAACCCGTATCGATGGAGTGTGACCATGTGTACGAAGCAAGTGCCTGCAGGCCGTGCGACAACCGCCTCTGGAATTGAGCCTGCAGCGCATTGTAGTTCGATGTCCCCGTGCTGCTGATCAAAATTGCCTCCGCGAAATTCTGGTTCGGCGACAAAATGTTCGCAGATTGGAGCAGGTTCGTTCCCGCCGAGCCAACGTAGGAAACCGACAGGGTCTGCTGGTTGCCCAGAGCCTGCTGCACCGCCAGGTTCCACTCCAGCGTGTGAGGCGACCGGAGCTGCGGGTCGTAACCGACCAATGCCGTCCCGTTGACAGCATTGGGCGGCATGATCGGAGGCGGCGCGGGGCTTACCGGGAAGGTTTCGTAAACGGTGCCGTACCCCTCATAGGGATATCCCTCGTTGAGATTATTGCCAACCTCTGACGTGGCTAGGTCGTAATACACGCCGAATCCGGCGCGAAGAACCGTTACCGGGGAGCCGTTCTTCTGCGCGAGCTGATAAGCTGCCCCAACTCGGGGTCCGAGATTGCCATACCGGGTCGCGAAGGTCGGCGTTCCCGGAGGCGCGAGCGCCAGTTGGGAGAGATTGTTAAAGTTGACAATGGCCGGGATTCCCGGCCCACTCTGCGCGGACGGCGTAAACTCCACGTCCCATCGCAGGCCGTAGGTAAGGGTCAGGCGATGCGTCGCTTGCCAGGTGTCCTCCCCGAACAGGCTAAGATTGCGGAACAGAAGGTTTGCAGGGACGCTGGATTGCACGTAGATGCCGGCAGCGCTGGTGTCTCCAGTTTCGGCAGAAGGTACGTCGGCAAAAAACGGAAGCAGGAAATACTGAGCTTGGGTCATCTGTGGCGACAAACGGCGGAAGTCAACCCCGAACTCCAGCTTGTGCGCACCTTTCTGCACAGCCATATTGTCCACGAGGGCCACCTGTCGCTGCAGACCATGAGTCCCGGCCCCCTGGGCGATATCAGCGTTTAACAGTGAATAAATATCGAGACTAAAATTGGCATTTTGCGTTGTGAAAGGGCTGGGAAAAGGCGCCGTGACGGGAACCGCGCCTCCGAAATCGTCAAGTTTTGAAGAAGTAAGAACATTGACCCTGCTGTAGTTGAATCGGAAGTCGTCGGTGATGGCCGGAGAAAGGGTCCAGGTTGTCCCCACAGTTCCTGTCTGAACGGTCTCCTGAGCATGCGTGATGGTGTTTATGCTGGTACCCCCCAGAGCCCGTGAGTTAAGACTCGAAGGGGAATAATTGTACCGGCCAAAAAAGTTGAGTTTATTGTTCAGTTTGTGATCGATACGCAGGCTGTACGCATCCAGGGAACTGGGATCCGAATAGCTGGCATTGAATTGCGCGATGCCGTCGCCCAGATCAGGCTGATTAGGATCGAAGGGAAACGCATTCAGGTAGGGCTGCATGGCGGGTGCGGCATTCTGCCGCGACTCTAGATCCGGGACGTCCGACAGTGTGGTTTGCGGTAGCCGGAGGCGAAGACCTTCGTAAGAGAAGAAAAAGAAGGTCCGATCCTTGACAATCGGACCCCCGAAGGTGCCGCCAAAATCGTTCTGGCGTTCTTCCGCCTTGGGGAGGGCGGGTGTGGAAGCGTCATTGAACCAGTTATTCGCATCGAGGGCATCGTTTCGGAAGTAGTCGAACAGCGATCCGTGGAACAGATTCGTGCCCGAGCGCGTAACGATGGAAATCTGTCCTCCGGGCGTGCGTCCCGTGTCCGGGGCAAACGTCGAAGTCTGAATGCGAAACTCCTGCATGGCGTCGACGGAGACCAGACTATTGGTCCCTCCTAAAATGGTGGTGGCGCCGAGCGATCCTCCGAACCCATTGCCCGCAGGATTGTTTGTTCCCGAACCTATCCCGCCGATTCCAATATTTGCGCTCACGCCATCCACCGTCCAGTAGTTTGAGGTAGCGCGCTGTCCGTTCACGTTGAATTGCCCCGTATCTTCACTGTTGACGGTGGCGACAACTACCCCAGGTGTAAGTTCAATCAGACCTTGAAAGCTGCGCCCATTCAGCGGGAGGTTTTCTGCAAATTGCCGATCGACAATCGTACTAACCGTCGCATCCTGGCTGTCGATAGTTGCCGTGCTGCCCTCAACAGTGACCGTTTGCGCGGTTGAGCCAATGGTGAGCGATAAGTTCTGCTCGCCCCTATCTTGCACGGATAGCACAACCTCCTCTATGACAGCTTCCTTAAAGCCTTGCTTGTGAGCGGACAGGCGATAATGTCCGGGGCGTAGGGAACTGAAGTTGTAGATTCCAGCCTCATTCGTCGAAGCAGACGTAACCGTATTGGTCTCAAGTCGGGTCGCCGTGATCTGCACGTCAGGAACCACCGCCCCTTGAGGGTCACGAACCGTACCGCCGAGAGAGGCGGACTCGGTTTGTGCGGAGGCATTGAGGAGGGTAATCAAACAACAAACAATCGCGGCGATACCCAGCATCGCTGGCCGGCGAATGAATTCAGACTCACCTCTAATTGCCTTTACAGCAGCCCTGTGAATCACCTTCCAGCTAATGCCTCCGTTGATTCGAGAAGCTCTGCGAAATTCCATTCGATTACCCCTGCACTTTCGTTCGATTCATCCAAGATCGCGGGTGCGACCATCGATGGTCCTGCCAGCCATGCGATACGTCGGCGAAACATGGGTGACTTCTTCATCTACTATGGCCGTCCACTGCTTATCCTTTGCGGGACAGCATGCGCACCAGCGGCGCCCTTTCGCCCTGGTCGCCCCAGTCGGGAAAGTCCTGCACTTCCTGGTAGTGGACAATGCGCAGGGAGGGGACAAAGGTTTGCAGCAGGGCATTCACGGGGTAGCCGAGTTGCCCGCCGGACAGCGAGACTCGCCCGATGTCGCGGCGGAAGTGCTCCACCACCAGCAGGCCGCCGGACGCGAGTCCCGTCGTGAGCGGCGACGCCTGGAACAAAATCAAGCGCCCCATGTACAGGCCGACAATCAGGTCCCACTTCGCCCGGCCAACGTCGAACGCGGCAATGTCTGCCGCCACGCAGTTGATCTTCAGGCCCAGCCGCGCGGCTTGGGCCCGCGCCAGCTCAATTCCCTTGTCGGAAATGTCCACGCCGGTCACGTCCCAGCCCAGGCGGGCGAGATAGAGCGAATTCCTTCCTTGCCCCATCCCCACGTCGAGCGCGCGGCCCGGCTTGCGGCCCTGAATGACCTCTGCCATGAAGCGATTCGGGTAGGTAGGAAGGCGGGAAACATCCTCGGTGAAAACTCGATTCCATACCTCGCGATCATCATCGGCAGTTAAAGCTGTTTCCGGTGTTGCCACTGCCATCGCCGCCACGGTGGGAAGGACGGCAAGAGAACGCAGCACCGCTCTCCGATTTGGGTTGGCCGGGTCCTGCATATGTACACCCTCGCAGGCGCACGGATTGACCTGCGTGCAAGTTCCGAATGTGGATAGAACGGTCGCTAATACTTGATCTTGAAGGAGCCGTCCGCAGCCTTTTCGCGGTGCATATCATGGCAGCCGCCGCAATTGGCGGTGGTTGCCTTGAAGGTGGCCGTGGCGTCATCAAACTTGCTCGCTGAGGCCTGCATGGCAATCTTGTTGAACCCTTCGGAGGCGTTCATGGCGAATGTCTTCGCGTCATCAGAGTGCTTCTTCTCGAAGAACATCTGGACCTGGACAAAATCTGAATGGAGCTTCTTCGCGTCCGCTGCTGCGGCCTCTCCGTTTTTGGCGCCTAGGTTCTTCTTCAAACTTCCGCAGGTTGCCCCGATGTCTTTCATCCACTTTTGATAATCCATATCGCT
>JASHTO010000135.1 GCA_030040515.1 Terriglobia bacterium | reverse complement strand
GACCCCACGCAGTGGCGGACGCAGATTCCCACATTTCGCCGCGTTCGCTATCAACAGATTTATCCCGGTGTGGATTTGATTTATTACGGCCGGCAGGGGCAGCTCGAAAACGATTTTGATCTGGCTCCCGGAACCGATCCCAAAGTGATTACCTGGCTGCTCGAAGGCGCGCGGAGCGCCAAAGTGGAAGCTTCCGGGGACTTGGTCTTAACCGTGGGGGATTCTGAAGTTCGCTTGCGCCAGCCCAGGGCGTATCAAAACGTGGAGGGGGTGAGACGGGAAATCCCCATTCGTTACCGCGTGCGGGGACGGGAAATTACTTTCGCGCTGGGGAAATACCGGCGGGACGAGGGCCTGGTGATTGACCCCGTCCTGATCTATTCAACCTATCTGGGCGGCAACGGCGGCGATGCCGCCTTTGGCGTGGCCCTTAATCCCGGCACCGGCAACGTTTACGTTACGGGTGAAACAGCATCCACCAACTTTCCCACCAGTCCTGTCGATCAGAATTTCTCTCCCTCCACCGGCGCCACGAACGACCTTGGCCTTATTGGGCAGGGGAGCGTCTTTGTGACCGAGTTCAATTCCGCCGGTACGGGTATAGTATTTTCGACGTACCTGGGTGGGAGCGGACTGGATATTCCCGCGCAGATTTATCTGGCCTCGAGCGGCAACCTCTTCATTGTGGGCAGCACGACGTCAAACAATTTCCCCACAACTTCCGGAGTTTTCCAGCCCTCCT
Organism: Terriglobia bacterium; assembly: GCA_030040515.1. Taxonomy (GTDB): domain Bacteria; phylum Acidobacteriota; class Terriglobia; order UBA7540; family UBA7540; genus Bog-366. Next base: position 7,888 of record JASHTO010000135.1, on the reverse strand, counting down.
ATGCCGGCAATCAGGACGCCTTTCTGACGGAAATGCAACCCAATGGCTCAGCCTTGGTCTACTCCACCTACATCGGCGGCTCGCAAATCGATTACGGCACAGCCGTGGCGGTGGATTCTTCCGGGAATGCCTATGTGACCGGTTCCACCAACTCGGTGGATTTCCCCACTTTGAATCCCCTCCAACTCGCCAACGACGGCCTTTATGACGCGTACGTGACGGAAATCAGCCCTACGGGAGCTTTGGTTTATTCCACCTACCTGGGCGGGTCGCTTTCCGATTATGGCACGGGCATCGCGATCGGAACGGGAGGTTCCGTATACGTCGCCGGGTACACGTTCTCCTCCAACTTCCCGACCCAGAGCGCGCTCCAGAGCACGCTGTCTGGAGGCTCCGATCTGTTCGTTTCCAAATTCGTCCCGGGCGCCACCACTTTGCAGTTTTCCACCTATCTCGGAGGATCATCGATCGACCAGGCGAACGGGATGACTCTGGATGTTGCGGACAACATCTACCTGACGGGCGGCACGCAGTCGTTGAATTTCCCCGTGACGGTCAACGCTTACCAGTCCTCGCTCCAGGGCACGGAGAATGCCTTTATCGCGGAGCTTTCCTCCGACGGATCCAGCCTGGAGTACTCCACATACATCGGCGGCGACGCGACCGACCAGGCAACAGCGATCGCTGTGGATCCGGCAGGCAATATGTACATCACGGGGTACACTCAGTCGAACGATTTTCCCCTGCTCGACGCTTTTCAAGACGTCCTGGGCACGGGCGGCGCCGGAACCTGCACCTCCACCAACATCATTACTGTGCCCTCCAATTCGTTGTGCTCTGACGCCTTCGTGGCGAAATTCGCTCCCACGGGAATTCCCACCTACTCCTCTTTCCTGGGAGGAAGCGGAAATGACACCGGCCAGGCCATTGCGGTGGATTCGTTGGGAAATGCTTACGTGGCAGGCGCCACCTATTCGCCGAATTTCCCCACCACGGGGCTGGCCTTCCAATGGGAATACGAAGGTTCGAATACGTTCAGCAACGCTTTTGTGGCCAAAATTGGCTCGCAGGATGCTCCCTCTGTATCGTTGAATCCCCAGCAGATCAACTTTGGGAACGAGCCGCTCGAACTCGCCTCCAATCCTGTAATCGTCACGTTGACCAACGAGGGCAGCACCGCCTTGTCCATTTCCAGCGTGACCGCGAGTGGGGACTATCAAGTGACCAATAATTGCGGAACGAGTGTGCCCGGAGGGGGAGGAACGTGCACGCTTCAGATCGTCTTTGACCCCACGACCATCGGCGTTCAGACGGAGTTGGTGGAAATTACGGATAACGCGGGCCTGTCAGGGGCGAGCGTCACACAATCCATCGATGTTACCGGAACCGGCGTTCTCTCCGGCGGTTCGCTAGCCTTCACCCCAACCAAATTGACGTTCGCGGCGCAGACCGTTGGGACTACCAGCGCCAACCAAACGGCAGTTCTGGTGAATAACGGCTATCAACCGGTGACCATCACCAACATTACCGCAGGCGCCGGATTCGGCCAAACCAACAACTGCGGGACTGATCTGCCCACTGTTCCTGTGACGCTGAATGCAGGCCAGACTTGCACGGTCACCGTCAGCTTTTCACCCACGACCACAGGCAGCGTTAGCGGCGGCATCGTCGTTTCATCGAGCGCTGTCAATAGCCCCTCGCTGCAATTGTCGGGCACAGGAACCCCGGTCTTCTCGCTTTCCACCAATGCCCGGTCCGCCGTTCTCGTGATCGGCACCACCTCGACTACTTTTTCAATTTCCGCCGCTGGGCCCAGTACGTTCGTGACCCCCATCAGCCTCGCCTGCACGGGCGGCGCGACGTGCGGTTTTAGTCCGTCTTCCATCTCAACCGGAGGATCAAGCACGCTCACGATTTCGGGGCTTTCAGCAACGACGGCGAATCCCCTGAACGTGGTGGTTACAGGTTCCGGTGGGGGACAAAGCGCCAGCGTGGTGCTGTCGATTTTCTTTGCCGACTTTTCAATTTCAGCAACCCCCTCGGGCACAACCGTTTCGGCCGGCAGTAACGCGATCTATACCATTACGGTGACCCCCACGAATGATTTCAATCAGACGGTGCTTTTAAACTGCCCCACTGCCTATCCGGGTATTCCGTTAGGAGCGATCTGCTACTGGTCGCCGCCGGCATTGACCCTTACAGGCACCAATGCGCAATCTCAAAGTACGTTAACCATTACCACCACCACAGAATCGACCAGGCTTCTGCGTCCGCCTGGAAATTTCCCGCCAGGACCTGGGCGGATGATCCTGTTGATGGCTCTGCTGGTATTCCTGGCTGCGGTGGTATTGGGCTTCGGCAGGTCCGGCGTGTGGCTGCGCCCGCGATTCCGGCTGGCGGTTCTTTTGTTCGCAATGCTCCTGGTCAGCCTGGCATCCGGGTGCGAGGATTATGTGAATCCCATCAACATCTCTCCCTATGTGAATGGAACGCCCGCCGGCACATATAGCATCGTGCTGATCGGAACCTTGGGGAATGGGAGCAATGTTCAGCGTACAACTACGATCAGCCTCTCGGTTCTCCCTTAAGCGGCGCGGTTGTAAGTCTGGATTCGCGGAGTGAAGGTCAAAAAGCAAAGTGGTGTCCTGGTTGGGGGAATGACTTACTTGACTCGCACAGCGCGAATGAGTCGAAGGAATGCGGCAGCAAGCTGCCGCTCTGGACTGCGGTAGCTTGCTACCGCTTTTGGGTCTGCGAGCTTGCCCGCCGGCACGCTCGAATCCAGCCAGCAAGCTGGCCGGAGCAAAAAGCGGCGGCGAGCCGCCGCAATCCAAATTCCAGCCAACAGGCTGGCGAGGCAATCGCCAAGGAAGTTTAGAATTCGGAATATCTCCAGGAGGGTCGTCGTGAGCGGAATGAAAGACACTGCCACCAGCGCCCTGGGCGCACATGTGAGCACCACCAAGAGAGGTCGGCGCCTCCCCTATTGCCTTTTGTTAACGGCAACCATGGTGGGCGCAGCCATCCTGCACAAGGACGGTGGCGCGAAGTTTCCCCGGCCCAAGACTCGCACGAATTCCCAGTGGGCCCAACTGTACGCCTCACTACCCATGAGCTTCGAAGCGAATCGGGGACAAACTGACCCGAGCGTGAACTTCCTTTCGCGCGGGCAGGGGTACACGCTGTTCCTGACGGGCAACCAGGCGGTGCTGACCCTGCGCAATTCCTCCGCATCCTCTCGCCAAAAACCTTCCGGGACCTCCGCGGAGGCCCTCCGGCTGAAGTTGCTGGGAGCCAATGCCCATGCCACTGTGAGTGGCGCAGATGAATTGCCCGGCAAGGCAAATTACTTCCTTGGAAACGACCCCAGGCAATGGCGTACGGACATTCCCACGTATGCGAAGGTGAGGTACCAGAACGTTTATCCCGGAGTGGACCTGGTTTATTACGGCGAACAGGGCGGGAAACTCGAGTATGACTTTGTGGTCGCACCCGGGGCGGATGCCAGCGCCATCGATCTGGGGTTCGCGGCCCAAGACCACACGGCGCTCCGCATTACTCCCGAAGGCGACCTTGTCGTCAAACTTCATGACGGTGAAGCGCGCTTTCAAAAACCCGTCGTGTACCAGGAGGTGCCAACGGGAGTCAGGGGTCAGGCAGGAGTCCAAGGCCTAAAGCCATCGGCTGAAAGTCGTCTGCCCGTGGAAGGACATTACGCCCTGGACACCCAAAACCAAGTGCACTTCGTCGTGGGCGCCTATAACCATCGCCGCCCGTTGGTGATTGACCCGGTCCTGATTTACGCAACGTACATCGGCGGCAGCGGAGGTGACACGGGCTACGCGATTGCCGTGAACTCCACTGGCTCCATCCCCGATCAGGCCTATATTGCCGGGTATACCGGCTCAACCAATTTCCCCACCACGAGCGGGGTACCGTCCACTTCCTCGGGCGGCGATGGCGACTGCTTCGTGTCGGAAATCAGCAACGCGGGAACGAACCTGATCTTTTCAAGTTATCTTGGGGGCAGCGGAATTGACGCCTGCACGGCCTTGTCCTTGTCCAGCACCGGCACGGTCTTCGTCACGGGTTACACTGCCTCGACAGACTTTCCGGTCAAAGCTCCCCCGGGTATCGGCACGAGCCTTCCCTTTCAGCAAACTTACGGTGGTGGGACTGACGCTTTCATCACGGAGTTCACTGCCACGGGCAACAGTTTGGTCTATTCCACCTATTTGGGAGGCTCCGGCCTCGACCAAGGCAATGGTATCGCCAGCGATTCCACCGGCAACGCCTATGTCACGGGCTTTACTCAGTCCAGCAATTTTCCCGTCACTGCCGACGCTTTCCAGCCCAGCCTGAATGGGTCGGAGAACGTGTTCATTACCAAAATGAACTCCGAGGGCGAGGCATTGTTGTATTCGACTTATCTGGGGGGCTCGGGGCTCGACACAGGCCAGAGCATTCAGATTGATAATGCCAGCACCCCCAATATGTATGTTGCCGGTTATACCGAGTCATCGAATTTTCCCACCGTCGCGCCCATCCAGGCGTCCCTGCACGGGCAGGCGAATGCTTTTGTCGCAGAACTCAACGGAGCAGGCACGGCTTTGACCTTTTCCACTTTCCTGGGCGGCGCAGGGGACGACGGAGCCTACGGACTCGCCTTGGACAGTTCCAACAACATTTACGTTGTCGGCTCAACGACTTCGACGAACTTTCCTACCACCTCCGGCGCCTTTCAAACCTCGCTGAATGGACCCGAAGACGCCTTCGTTGCCAAATTGAATGCGGGAGGGACGTCTCTGGCCTACTCGACCTACCTGGGAGGGAGTGGGACAGATGAGGGATATGGCATCGCGGTATCGTCCTCGGGAAACGCCTTTGTGACCGGCCTCACCGAATCGAGCAATTTTCCGACTGCCAACCCCATACAAGCTATCCTTGGGGGATCGATCACCAGCCTCCAGGATTGCGGGAATAATCCCTGCCCCGATGCTTTTATCACCCAACTCAACTCGGCGGGCAGTGCCTTGGTCTACTCAACTTATCTCGGGGGCAGTGGGTACGACTCCGGCCAGGCCATCGCTCTGGATAGTACCGGCGACCCCTATATCACCGGAACCACCATCTCCACAAACCTTCCCGTTACTGTTCCTAACGCCAACGTCTATACGCCTCCGTACAAAACCACCCTAACGGGCTCGGCAGGCAATGCTTATTTTGCCAAAATCGATGTGGCCGATAATCCCCAGATCTCCATCATACCTGGTACGGTCAACTTCGGCAGCCAGACCATCAATATTACGAGCACCGTGCAGCAGGTGACCCTCGTCAACCCCAGCACCGCGCCCTTGATCATCACCAATATCGAGGCTAACCCGGTGGGTGGTTCCGCCACGGTATTTCAAGTCACGGAACCGCCCACCGGCGGCTGCCTTGGCACGCTTCCTCCCAACGGCGCTTCTTGCTATTTTGGCGTTACCTTTACACCCGACCAAACCACAACGCAAAGCGACCTGTTGTACATTACGGACAACGCCGGGGGGACTGTCGGAACTCAGCAAAATATCCCTTTGACGGGCGTCGGCACGAACGCGGCCACCGCCGCTACGGTTCAACCCTCCAGCCTCTCCTACACCAATCAGGCAGTAGGGACCCAGAGCGCCGCCCAGATCGTCACCATTACCAATACTGGCACGCTGCCTTTGGCCATATCCAGTTTCTCGGTCGGCACCAGCCTGGACTTCACTGTGATCAATCCCAATACCCCGGGCACCACGTCTACGACCCCGGGCTGCCTCTACGTTACGAATACGCTGGCCGCGGCCGGAACTCCCGGCGGCATCACCAGTTGCTTCGTCTACGTTTACTTCACTCCCACGGCCAGCGGGACGCGAAATGCGAGTTTGGAGATCAACGATAACGCTACGGGCAGCCCGCAAGTCGTGTCACTTACCGGAGTCGCGGTTGCGGACTTTACTCTTTCGAGTCCCACTGCCGAGCTTCCGCTCATCGGGGACACCTCCACCACCTTCGTCATTGAGGCGAATGCGCCCCCGGGGTCATTTAATGGCACAATCTCGCTTGCCTGCTCGGCGAACACCACCTGCTCGTTCAGCCCCACTACCATCTTCGCGACGGGTGGAAGCGGCACCACCACCACGATGACCGTCAGCAACCTGACCAGTTCCTTGTCCAATCCTTATCCGTTTACAGTGACCGGGACCAGCGGCTCGCAGACGTATACTCTCAATATGACGATCAACTTCGAGGATTACCAGCTTACCGTCACTCCGTCGAGCGAAATTGTCCAGGCAGGAGGGACAGCCACCTACAACATATTCGTCAACCCCTTGTTTGGCTTTAACAACCAGGCCGTTACACTATCTATCTACTCAACCAGCGGTCTCCCGGATTACACATACACCCTTAGTCCCACCACCCAGCCCGTCACCAATGGGATAACTCCGGCCGAGGTCACGCTCACGATTGACACGGCCAAATATACTCCTCCCACCGCCCAGGTACCGCCGTTTTTCCCCAAGGGAAAACTCCCGCCCATCGTTTTCGGCCTTCTCACCTTCGTGGGGCTCGCCTCACTGGCATTCGGTAGCAAGCGACGGGCACGGCAGGAAGGCTGGGGAAATGTCTGGTTGGGAGCGCGCATGGCGGCTCTCAGTCTTATCCTGGCGGCGGATTTGGCGCTGGCGGTTTCCTGCCGAGCCTCGACGCTGGCCACGGCCGGAACAGTCACTGGAAACTACGTGCTCACCATCCAAGGCGAGTTGGTTTCCAACAATACCGTCAATCGGTACGTAAAAACCGACTTGTCTGTAACCACCACGATCGGCACTCCCGCAACCCCGTCCCCGGCCCCGTAGCTGTAGCGGCGCTCTGTGAGCGTCTCTACAGCGGTGGGCGGCTGGTTACGAGGAAAGCCCGCTTCACATTCCCTGGCCACGGAGATATGCTAACCGCGGATGTTGCCTCAGGAACAAAACTTAGGCCGAGGCTCGTGCGCTGTCCAGGGGGATTCGTGGACGCGCTGGCTGCACGCCGTCCGGGAGATGGAGTTTGCGCGGGCTATGCAGCACGTCCCGCTGGGCCGAGAATCCACGGTTCTCGAAATTGGCTGCGGCGATGGACTCCAACTCAATCTTCTTCGCCGGCGATTCGAGCGAGTGTTTGCGATCGATCCCGCGACCGTCCCGGATTCACGGCAAGGGTTCGCGCTGAGTGTCGCGGAGGAATTGCCATTCCGCGACCAATCCTTCGACCTGGTCATTTCATCGAGCGTCATCGAGCACCTGACGAACCGCCCGAGGGCGATGGCGGAAGTGCGGCGGGTGCTGCGGCCGGGTGGATTCGCCGTGCATATCGTGCCCTGCCGCGTGTGGAAATTCACCAGCCTCGTCCTGAACCCGGTAGGCTGCCCCATGCGAGTGGCGGAGAAGTGGCTGGCCCGGCGAAAAGCGCGGAAGGCCGGTCCGGCGGCCGGCCTTCCTTCTACCGACCCTCCCCCCGGGTTTCTCCGCGTGCTCTGGCGATGGTTTCGGCCCCCCATTCACGGAACATTTCCCTCCCACCTCGCCGAGTGCCGCTCGTTTGGCCGTAAGCAGTGGCGACAAACCTTCGCGCTCCCGGGCTTGCAACCCGTCGCTGAGGTTCCACTCTTATTTTTTACACAGTTCGGTTTCCTTCGCTTTCACTTCAGTTCAGCAAGAATCTGGGCCGCTGAGCACGGGTTCGCGAGCACCCTGGCTTATATTTTCCAAATGGCGCCGGGCATCCCCCCCATTGAATCCACGATGGCAAGCAAGAATGCCGTTCCCAGCCTGTGACCAATGGAATAACCCCGGCATGCGATTCATCATTCCAACCCGAT
>JASHTO010000134.1 GCA_030040515.1 Terriglobia bacterium | reverse complement strand
ATCTTTGAGGTGGTCATGGTGGCCATCGCCGCGATATCGCTGCTCGTGGGCGGAATCGGCATCATGAACATCATGCTGGCGGGAATTCTCGAGCGCACGCATGAAATCGGAGTTCGCCGCGCCGTGGGAGCGCGGCAGGCGGACATTCTGCGCCAATTCCTGGTGGAAGCGGTGCTGATTTCCTTTGTGGGCGGCATCACCGGCATCTTTTTCGGGTTCGGGATTTCCCGGCTGATTGCCTGGCTCGCCGGATGGTCGACCATCGTCACACTTTCCTCCATCCTGCTGGCGTTTCTGGTTTCCGCGGCTGTGGGCCTGGTGTTCGGAATCTACCCGGCCATGAAGGCCGCGCAGCTTGATCCGGTTGAAGCGTTACGATACGAGTGAGCGCGGGCAATTCTTCCCGCCGCTGCGCGCTCGCCGCCTGCCCTGCTGTTCCGTGAAATCTCAAGAGCTTCGGGGTGCGTTTCATCTCGCACTCACGTTGGTGCAATCCTTCGCTACAAGGAGTCATCCCAAATGCGCTGCAAGCTGCTTGCCGCTTGTCTGATCGTCATTGCCTGGGCCGCGCCCGCTCGCGCCCAGACGTTCCCCATGCCCGACTACTTCCGCGAGCTGGTCTTTTCGCCCAAGCCGCCGCGGCCCCTGCCCGATCCCAAGACTTTTCGCGACTACGTGGTGGACGGCAAGCTTCGCCTGACCCTCCGCGATGCCATGCTGGTTCTGCTGGAACACAGCTCGGAGGTGCATATTGACCGCCTGGCGATCAACAACGCGGAGTTCAACCTGGAAGGCGCCTTCGCCAATTTCGATCCCATGATGTTCTCCACCTTCAATGCCCTGCGGACCATCGCGCCCACGGATTCCCAACTGCAAGGCGCTCCTACGCTGAGCGACCTGGAACAAACCGCCAGCTTCTCTTACCTCCAGACGCTTTCCACTGGCACCATTTTGGACGTCGGTTTCAGCGCTTCAAAATCCTCAACCAACAGCATCTACTACTTCCTGAATCCCACGATCTCCGGAAGCTTGAACTTCAGCGTCACTCAGCCGCTGCTGAAGGGCAACACGCGCTTCCTGAACCGTGCCCCCATCCTGATCGCACAGCGCAACCTGGCGCAAACCAGCGCGCAGTTTGAAGGGCAGGTCAGCGACTCGCTCTTCGGCCTGGTGCAGGCTTATTGGAACGTCGTGCAAGCGCGCGAAAGCCTGCGAATCGCCCAGAAGTCGCAGGACCTCGCACAGGCCTCTTACGACCGCGACAAACATGCGCTGGAACTTGGCGCGCTGCCGCCCCTCGACATCTACCGCTCGGAGGCGGAAGTGGCCAACCGCAAAGTGGCCGTCATCCAGCAGGAGTACCTTCTAAAGCAGACGGAGGATCAGTTCCGCCGCATTCTAGGCGCTGACCAGGACCCGGACGTTCGCACTCTGGAACTGGATCTGGTGGAAAGCCCTGAGCCCTCCGGCACGCTCGAGCAAGTGGATTCCAAGGACGCGATTGCCACTGCGCTCGCGCATCGCCCGGAGATCGAAGCGATCCGACAGCAAATCGAGGCCAACAGGATCGCCCTGCGCGTGGACCACAACAACCTGTTGCCCAATTTCAGTTTGCAGGCGATCTACCAGTCCTATGGATTGGGCGGCAACCAGTACAATCTCGCCACCGCTCCGCCCCAGCTCATTTCGACGGGGGGATTAGGCGACGCGCTCACCCAGATCGGCGGCTTCAATTACCCCAGTTATGGCTTCACCCTGACCTTGACCCTTCCCATCAAGAACCACCTGGCCGAAGCGAACCTGGGCAATGACCTGGTGTCACGCCGGCGGGACCAATATCAGGAGCGGGAGGCGGAGGAGGACATCACCCTTCAGGTCGCTACCGCCGTTCACCAGCTCGATCTCGCCCGCACTTCACTTGACGCCTCCCGCACGGCTTACGACCTCTCGCGCAAGAGCCTGGACGCGGAGGAGCGCAAGTACCAGCTCGGCGCGGAGACCATCTTCTTCGTGCTGCAAGCCCAAACTGTCCTCGCCTCCGCGGAGGCCAACGTTCTTCAGGCCGAAATCAACTACCAGCTCGCCCGCGCCGCGGTCGACCACGCCACCGGAATGCTGCTGAGCCATTACAAGATCGAAGTGCAGAAGATCAAGTCCTGAACGGGCGCGCGGCGGCGCGCCAAACCGCCCCGCCGCCGGTCAATAGTCCGCTGGTACTGCCCACCGTTTGGGGCATGACCAATTCCATAAACCGTTTGACGCTCCCCATTCCAGCGGGTATTCTTGCCTCAAGATTAGTCCTGAAGATGGTCGAGGGAATAGAACAACGAGGGCAAACTATGTTGAAACGCGGGCTCGTACTGCTCTGCACTGCCGTTTGCCTTGCCAACCTGCCCGTGGGGCAGGCGGCTGAAAGCCTTTACGGCCCGAAGGGGATCACTCCCGATGCCGTGCGGCAAGGAAGCCTGGGGAGTTGTTATTTCCACGCCGTGGTCGCGGCGATGGCGCAGCATCGCGAAGCCGAGATTCGCAAGATGATTCAGTCCAACTCCGATGGGAGCTACACGGTCACTTTCAGCGACGGCAAAAAGGAAACCGCCTACCCGGAGGATCTTCGCTACACCCGCGAGAGCGGCTACGACGAGTCTGACGGGGAATGGGTGGCGGTGCTTTTCCGGGCCTACGCCCAGCGCGTGCTGCGGGAATCGCTGCTGCAAGCCATTGAGGCCAGCGACCTCTTCCCCATGCTCAAGCAGCCGGCGGAGCAATTGGTCGCTTCGAGCGACCAACTGGTTCTGGCTTACGATCGCGCCATTCGCGCCCAGGTGGACCAGTACGGGAACATCGACCGGAGCCAATTGGAGACCCGCCTGAAGAAGGAAATGGTGGCCAACTCCGTTCCCGACAGCGTCCGGACCTCCGTAACCGGCATGCTGGATTCCAGCGGTTTCTTCGACAAGATGGCCACGATGATTCAGCAGAACGGCGAGCTGTTCGGCGCTTACCGGGCCGTGGGACAGGGCGGCCTGGCCGACCGCACCATGGAGACTTTGGCGGGAAGCACGCGCTCGCAGGAGAATCAGTCCGAAGCGCAAACCGCCGTGGCGCTGGCCACCGCCGTAAACGGCGAATTGCCCATCGTCGCCTGCACGGGTGGAAGCCGTTATTACCAGGCGCTGGCGAGCGGGCGCTCGATCCCGCCCGACACGGAATCGTGGTACGTCAATGCGCACTGCTACACGGTGCTGAGTTACAATGCCGCGTCCGTGAGCGTGAGCATCCGCAATCCCTGGGCTCGGCATCCCGACCCCGACGGGGTCTTTGACCTTCCCCTCAGCCGTTTCTATCTTGCCTTCGCGGGAATTGTGACCCCGCAGTAGGCCCTGCGCCAGGCGAATACGATGGGGGATTATCCTGCGATCGAGGGCACCTGCCATTGCCGGAGAAACCGGGAACCGACGCGCAAGTAATCATCCTCCGGCAAAGCCGCATAGACGTTAACCTGACGATCGGGCGGTCGTGGATGGGGGGAATTGGTGCTTTAAGGCAGGCCCGGAGGGCCGTTCGAGAATAGCCCACGGCGTCAGCCGGGGGCGGGCTTAGGTTAACGCTTATGCGGCTCTGCCGGGGGATCTACCAACGGATTAGAGGGAGAAAAGTGGCGTCCCCGACGGGATTTGAACCCGTGTTACCGCCGTGAAAGGGCGATGTCCTAGGCCGGGCTAGACGACGGGGACCGGGCGGGTAACTCTCTCATCTGCTCAATGACTGCGCAATGCTTGAATGGAGTGGGGTTCGACCACACAGAAGAATCCCGAGGCAAGGCGCAACCTTCCAATGCTAACAGCGCGAGTTTGAAACTGTCAAACGTTTCGGCAGTTCTTTTCTGTAGCGGCGCTCTACGAGCGCCGCGCGACGGTCGATAGACCGCCGCTACAGGGTTCGAACCTCCATTCTCGTTCACCTCGTGAGGAAGGAGCCGGAGATGGTTCCACATTGTTTCCTAGGGGCCGACGGTAGGCGTGAGAATCGACGCACCTCATAGTTGAGGAAGGGCTTTCACGATCCTCACCGTCTCGATGCTGACGCGAATGACCTGCTCCGCCAACCGCACAATGTACTCAGGGTCGTCGGAGCGATTGGGGTCGGAGCGGACGCCGCTTTGCTTGTCCTCCGTCACCTGATATTGATCGATCACCCATTCGAGCGCGCTGCGGTTGCCCAGGCGGTATTCAAATGTTTCGGGTGGAATGCCACCGAGAGTGAGCGAATCGTTCACCCTAAGCGAGCGGCGGTCCTTTGACAAGCGCATCTTATCTTCGACGCGATAGGAAAGCGGAGTCGTGGCGGCCGGCGGCTTTGGAGTGCATGATAAATAAGCCAGTTATCGGTTACAAAGGGGTGGTAACCTACGGTGTTCATGAAAACAAGGAAGATATTCAGTGGAACGGGGATATTTCCACAGGTCTTTGGCAGTCTTGGGTGGTAGCACACTCGTGGTCGGACACACTTGCTGGGGGAGGGCGGACTTCGCGCACAGCAAGCTTTATTCCTGTGCAGGAAACAGCCCAAATCCCAGTTCGCTCTGCTGCGGTTCTATGGGTGTGACTGGGTGGGTAACCTGCGGCAGGGCGATTTCCGCCAGTTGCGGGTAATGGGCAAGCATGGTTTCAGGCACGGGCACGGGCTCATGGCGCAGCAGGCTGGCCAGTTGCAGGGCGTTGGCGATGGCTTTGCCCTGGTAGTGATTATTGGTCACCACAAAGACGGTTTGCGCGGACTTGGCGATGTGCCCCACGCGCTCGGCCCAGGGCTTCAGCTCATCGAGGCTATAGAGGTAGTTATAGCGCTCCTCGGGATGCTCGCCCGAGGTAAACCAGTTCTCGTAATTCCGTCCGTGCAGGCGCGCATAACCCACGGGCGTGGTGACGTGTTCGCTGGGGGCAATCGACCGGCCGATCACCGGCTGGTCAATGTTGCAGAAGCCCACGCACTGGGCGGTCAACCAGTCGAAAACCTCCGGCTGGTTCCACGAGCTGTGCCGCACCTCCACCACCAGCGGGTATTCCATGAATTGCACGAACAGCCCGCTCATGTATTCGTGGTTCTCGCGCGTGTTCTTGAACGACCAGGGGAATTGCACCAACACGGCCCCCAGCCGGCCGGCCGCGGCAAGCGGGTCAAGGCCTTGCTTGCAGGCACGTTCATCCTGAAGCGTGGCGCTGCGCTCGTGCGTGAAGCGCTTCCAAAGCTTGACGGTGAATTGAAACCCCGGGTTGTGCTGCACCCTTTCCACCCAGCCCTCGGCCACCTCCGGGCGCAGGGGATTGTAGAAGCTGGTGTTGATCTCAATGGTGTCGAAAAACTGGGCAAGATAGGCGGCTTCGTGAAATCCGCGCGGCTTGCTGCGGGGATAGACGATGCCCTCCCAGTCGGCATACGACCATCCGGCAGGACCAATCAGGATTTTGCCGGGCGCTGGCGTCTTCATGGTATTCGCCTTTTATTCGCCTGTAGAATAGCGCGTTCCCGGCGGCTTGTCAAGCCCGTTGTAGCGCAGCCTGTTGTAGCCCCTTGTAGCGCGGGTGGTACGTCAGTTTGAATCTGCGCGTAGGGGCACCCCTCGCCCTGCGACCCCAAAGCCGTCTTCGGCCTGCCCGCCGTACAACTCTGGGAGGCGGGGCGACGGGTCGCGGGTGCCCTCGCGGCATTGCCGCAACGTGGGGCAGGGACGAGCCCTGCCTCTACGTTATTCAAACTAACCCGCGCTACAATTAGGGTTAGCGATGGATTCCGAAGCTCACAGAGGAAGCGCATGAGACAACGTCTGCGCACGGGCTTTCTCGCCGCCATGGCGCTCGCGGGCTGGTGTGTCCTGAACCCGCTCTCGTCTTCGCAGATTGCCCTGCCCTCGCAAGCGCCTTCCCCGCAAACCCCCGCGGCGCCGGGCGCGCCGGAAAAGACCGAATACACGCTGCTCTTCACGGGGGACGTCATGCTCTCGCGCGCGGTGGGGGCGCGCATGGAGGCGATGAAGGACTGGTCGCTTCCCTTCCGCCTGATTGCGGACACGCTGCGCGGCGCCGACCTGCGCTATTGCAATCTCGAGTGCCCCATTTCCGACCGCGGCTCGAACCTCCACCACTTGTACTCATTTCGCGCCGATCCGCGCGCCCTCGAGGGCCTCACCACCGCGGGCTTCAACGTGGTTTCGCAGGCCAACAATCACGCTTACGACTGGGGGCCGGAAGCTCTGCTCGACAGCCTTTCGAGATTGCGCGCGGCGGGCATTCAGCCGGTGGGCGCGGGGGAGAACGCGCTCGCGGCGCACTATCCTGTGCTGGTGAACGTCGGGGCGCTGCGCATCGCCTTCCTCGCCTATGTGAACGTCGATCCGCGCGAAGCGGCAGCGGGCGTGGACCGCCCCGGCGTGGCCTGGCTCGACCCCGCGCAGGCGCTCGCGGACATTCGCTTCGCTCGCCCGCTGGCGGACCTGGTGATCGTATGCCCGCACTGGGGCGTGGAGTACGCCGCGAAGCCTTCGCGCGATCAGGTCGACCTTGCGCACCAGATGATCGATGCGGGCGCGGACATCATTGTGGGCAGCCACCCGCACGTGACGCAGCCGCTTGAGGACTACCACGGCCATTGGATCGCCTACAGCCTGGGCAACTTTGTGTTCGACCAGGAAAGTCCGGCGACACATCGCGGCCTGATGCTGAAGGTCACCGTGCGCGACAAGAAGATCGCGAACGTTCAGCCCATGGACATCCGCATCAACTCAAACTATCAGGCCGCGCTGGCGCCTGCGGATGAACATTCCGCGCAACATCCGATGGCGGAGAAGGAGCCGGCTGCGCTCCCTCCCAGCAAATAGCCGATGGCCCGCGAAATATGCGTGTCTTTTCGAATAATCATCCTCTGACAAAGCCGGAGGCTTTCGCGGTGGCTGGCCCCTCAAAGGGGCCTGACCGCCACCGCCAAAAAAACCCTCACCCCAACTCCCCTCCCCCTCTTCCCTCTCCCCGGGGAGAGGGAAGAGGGGGAGGGGAGTTGGGGTGAGGGGTCTTTTCGATACGACGAAAGCCTACAATTTGCTGATTACCGGAGCTGTCAAACTCCGACTGCCTCCCCGGCAGAGCCGGGGGGATCTCCCAACAGATTAGTAGGTCCGAAAGCTATTTGGAGCGGCCGAAGTGAATCAGCGCGCGCCGACTTTTTCGAGTTCCACGCCGGTGGCCTGCGCCACATCGGCGTGCAGTGAGTTGCCGTGCGAGTCCATGGTGACGATGGCGGGAAAGTTGCGCGCCTCGAAGACCCACATGGCCTCGGGGACGCCCAGTTGCTCAAGCAGATGGACTCCGTGAACCTTGGGGAGGCAGCGCGCGTAGAACTGCGCCGCGCCGCCGATGGCGTGCAGATAAACCGCGCTGAATTCCTTCAGCGCCGCGCCGGTCTTTGCACCCATGCCGCCCTTGCCCATCACCGCACGCAGTCCGAAGCGGCGAATGATCTCCGCCTCGTAGGGTTCTTCACGGATGCTGGTGGTGGGGCCAGCGGCCTTCACCCGCCACTCGTTGTTCTCCTTCAGCATCACCGGTCCGCAATGGTAGAGAATCGCGCCACGCAGGTCGCAGGGCGGGGCGTCGTGGTGCATCAGGTAGTGGTGAGCGGCATCGCGGCCGGTGACCATCAGGCCGTTGATCAGCACCACGTCGCCCACTTTCAGCGCGCGCACCTTCTCCTCGCTCAGCGGAGGCTCCAGGCGCACCTCGCGGCCGGTCAATTGGAATTCCGAGCCCGCGGTGATCAGGCGCTCGACAGGCCGATTGGGATCGCGATAGAGCCATTGCGTGATGGCGCCCGTCTGCGCATCCAGCAGCACGCCCAGGCGGCGAAACGCCCAGCAATCGTAAGCGACGGTAACGAAGAAGCTCGCAGGCAGGCGGTTGGCCGCGGTGATCTTGCACCCAATCAGCGAACTCGCGCCGCCGAAGCCCATCGCGCCCACGCCCAGC
>JASHTO010000133.1 GCA_030040515.1 Terriglobia bacterium | reverse complement strand
AGACTCTTGATGAAGCACGCGAGAATCTACGCGACGCCGTTGAACAGTTGCTTGCAGCCAACCGTGCCCTCGCCAAGGAAAATCAAACCGGGCATAGAGTCATCCACGAGCCTCTTGCGGTCTCACTGGCGTGAAGCGCACTGATTTTGTTCGGCACCTCGAGGCCTACGGTTGCGTCCTGCTGCGCGAAGGGGCGAAACATTCGGTGTTTTACAATCGAGACGCGAACCGCACCTCCACCGTTCCTCGGCACAGGGAGATCAAAAACCCAACCGCCATCAAAATCTGCAAGCAACCCGGAGTCCCACATCCGCTGAGATGATTACCTTCCTCCTAACCAGTTTCAATTTAACGGGCGAGGCCCGAGGAAAGCGCGCAGTTCATCGTTTATGCCAAATTTTCGTTACACATTCAGCGGAGAAATCGGTTACAAATAAGAGGTGGAGGAAATTCAGGACGAATACTCCTGAAATCTTCGAAGCAGTGCGCGGGTCGCAACGCCGCGCGGGGCTTCATTGCGCAGGATGACATCTCATTCACTACGCGCGGTCCAAGGCCGCCGCATTTGCCGATGCATTGCGGTTGCGGTGCTCGTCCTCGCTTCGTTGAGTCCCTTCCCCTCCGGCCGCACTCTTGCCAACGCCTTCGCCGGGCAGAGTCAGGGTGATGATGCCCTGCCCCCGCCGACGAAAACGCCGCCAACACCAGTTCCGAAATCCACGAAGCCCCTTGCCGGCAAAACTACCGCAAAAGCCGAACCACCATCCCCCATCAAATCCAAAATCGGGTTGGTGGTGGACGCCAAGACTTCGGATGAGCTTTTTGCAAAGAACGCCGACATGGTCGTGCCCATTGCATCTATCACCAAACTGATGACTGCGATGGTGGTGCTCGACGCCAAACAGCCCATGGATGAAACCATCAAAATCAGCAACGAGGACAAAGACTTCTTGATGGGAACAAGTTCGCGCCTGCTCGTGGGCTATGCGCTGAGCCGCGAGGACATGCTCCACCTCGCACTGATGGCTTCCGAGAATCGCGCCGCCGCCGCGCTCAGCCGCTATTACGTGGGCGGGCGCCCCGGATTCATTGCCGCCATGAATGCCAAGGCGCAGGAACTGGGAATGACCCGGACGCACTTTGTGAATCCCAACGGGCTAACCAACGAAAACGTGTCCACCGCTCACGACCTGGCCAGACTCGTTCGCGCCGCGGACAAGTATCCGCTCATCCGGCAGTTCACCACCGAGGCGAAGTACACTGTAAAGATCGGCAAGTATCCCCTCACCTTCTACAATCCCGATCGCCTGGTCGGGCGGCCCGATTGGGACATCGAAGTTCAGAAGACCGGATTCACCAACGCCGCCGGCCGCTGTCTGGTGATGTGGGTCGATACCAAGGACCGGTCACTGATCATGATCTTCCTGGATGGCTATGGGAAATTGACCCGTTACGCAGACGCGCGACGGGTACTCTTGCAGTTGGCACAAGCGGATAAGAAACAGGTGACGGAAGTCAGAAGATAGAATTCCTGCACCTGATCAATTCTCTCCATCGCGCCTGCGTTCCCTTACGGTCGCTTCAAGCTCGCCGCGCGCAAGGCGAACCGACACATCCGCACCCACCGCCACCTGCGCGGCGTCGCGGACCACCCTTCCTTCCGCATCGCGTGTAATCGAGTAGCCGCGCTCCAGAATCGTGCGCGGGCTGCGCTCCTTCAGCACGGATTCGAGTTGTGCCAGGCGATTTCTCCGTTCGGTGAGGAAGCGCCGGAATTCGTTTCGCAACTTCTGCTCGCGGTCATCAAGCGCGGCGCCCTTCAGGCGAAGGTGGCGCGAGAAATCGTAGCGCACCACACCCGCTGAGGCGCGCAGCCAATCCTGCCGCGTCGACTGCAGCCGGACGCGAATCAATCGCCCGAGGGCCGTCACGCAGTCATCCACGCGCTGGGCGCGTTCCGAGATGCGCGTCGCGAGTGCCTGGAACACCTGGTGCATGGCGAGTTCCGTGAACGCCTGCCGGGCCTCGGAAATTTTCAGGCGAATCATCTGCGCCATGTGCCGCGCGTGTTCGCGGATCTCTGTGGCCAGGTCCTGCTTGCGCCGCACCACCAGCTCCGCTGCCGCGGACGGAGTGGGCGCGCGCAGGTCCGCCACAAAGTCCGCAATGGTGAAATCGGTTTCGTGTCCGACCGCCGAAATCACGGGAATCGCGGACGCGGCGATGGCGCGCGCCACAATTTCCTCATTGAAGGCCCACAGGTCTTCCAGCGACCCACCACCTCGTGCCACAATCGCCACCTCAATGCCCTTCTGACGACTGAAGTACTCGATTCCCTCCGCAATCTCCTGCGCTGCTCCCTCGCCCTGCACCTTCACGGGGTAAAGAAGCACGTTGATGTTCCGAAACCGCCGGCGAAGAACCCGCAGGATGTCGCGGATGACTGCGCCGGTGGGCGACGTCACCACTCCGATCGTGCGGGGCAGCATGGGTAGAGGTTTCTTGCGCGCCGCATCAAAAAGTCCTTCGGCCGCCAGCTTCTGCTTCAATTGCTCGAAGGCAAGCTGAAGCGTACCCAGGCCCGCCGGCTCCAGGAACTCAACATAGAGCTGATATTCACCGCGCGCTTCATAGACGCTCAGGTGCCCGCGCGCGATTACCGCCAGCCCGTCCTGGGGCTTGAACTTCAGGTAGCGCGCCTGATTGCGAAAGCAGACAGCGCGAAGCTGCGCGGATGCGTCTTTGAGTGTGAAGTAAAGATGCCCGGAGCCGGCCGAGCGCAGGTTCGATACTTCCCCGCTCACCCACACGTCGGGAAACTGCCGCTCAAAAAGGTTGCGGATTTCCAGCGTCAATTCCGAAATGCTGTAAATCTTGCGCGTGGGGCTGAAGTTGAGTGAGGGTTGAGTCATAACAAGAATGTCCGTTGTCCCTGGTCCTTGGTCATTTGTGTCGGGGATGGATCGGCAACTCGGACCCGCCTTCGAAAGATTCATCTCCGGGTCAGGAACGAAATTAGCCATAGGACGAGTGTCGCCACGACGCTGAGAATCACGCAAGTCACAATGGGGAAGTAGAATTGGAAATTCTTGCCCCTAAATGCGATGTCACCGGGGAGGCGGCCGAGGCCGAAGAACGAAAATTTCGATCCGGCCATGATGATCAACCCAAAAGCCACCAGGCAAACTCCGGCGATGACGAGAAATCTTCCGAGTTGAAAGGGGATTTCGCCGCCCATCGCCTTCATCGTCGCCGCCGCAGGGGCTGGATGTCAAGTGTGCGGAGGCCGTGAAACAGGCGGACCGAAATCGAGCAGCAAAAATGTGGCGCTAAACCAGATCCATTCCGGGGAAGAAGTAACCGATTTCATAGGCAGCGGTTTCCGGAGCGTCGGAGCCGTGCACGGCGTTGCTCTCAATGCTCGCCGCATAGAGCTTGCGAATGGTTCCGGGCGCGGCGTTGGCGGGGTTGGTAGCGCCCATGACTTCGCGCAGGCGTTTAATGGCATTCTCCGCTTCCAGCACCATCACCAGCGCGCTGCCCGAGCTCATGAAATTCGTCAGGCTCTCGAAAAAGCCCTTGCTGCGGTGCACGGCGTAGAATCCTTCCGCTTCTTTTTTGCTCAGATTCACCAGTCGTGCCGCGACAATCTTGAATTTCTGCGCCTCGAATAACTTGATGATGTCGCCGATGTGCCCAGCCGCGACGGCATCGGGCTTAATAATCGTCAAGGTGCGTTCGATTGCCATAGTTCTCCAGGTTTAGGATTTTGAGGTCATCATTCGTTTGAGCGTCTCGCCGATCAGCGCGGGACTTTCGGCAACGGCGATGCCTGCCGCCTGAAGCGCCGCGATCTTGTCTGTGGCGGTTCCCTTCCCGCCGGAGATGATCGCTCCGGCGTGCCCCATGCGGCGTCCGGGCGGAGCCGTGCGGCCGGCGATGAATCCCACCACCGGCTTTTTCACGTGCGTCTTGATGAAGGCTGCTGCTTCCTCCTCCGCCATTCCGCCGATTTCTCCGATCATGATGATGCCGTGCGTCTCCGGGTCGTCGTTGAAAAGGCGCAGCGCGTCAACAAAATTGGTACCGATGATCGGATCGCCGCCGATTCCGATGCAGGTGGATTGCCCGATGCCGAGCGCCGTAAGCTGGCCTACCGCTTCGTAGGTCAAAGTCCCACTGCGCGAGACCACTCCCACGTGGCCCGGCAAATGGATTTGCCCGGGCATGATGCCGATTTTGCACTTGCCAGGAGAAATAATTCCCGGACAATTCGGTCCGATCAGGCGCGTGCGTTTGCCGGCGAGGAAACGCGCTGCGCGAACCATGTCGAGCGTAGGAATGCCCTCCGTAATCGCCACGACCAGCGGCAGGCCCGCGTCAGCAGCTTCCATGATGGCGTCGGCGGCAAAAGGCGGAGGGACGAAAATCACCGAGGCGTTCGCGCCCGTCTTGGCGACAGCCTCCTGAACGGTGTTGAAGACTGGAATGCCCTCGACGTTGGTCCCGCCCTTGCCCGGCGTCACACCGGCGACGACTTTTGTGCCGTAAGCTATCGCCTGCTGCGTGTGAAACGTCCCCTCGCGGCCCGTCAGTCCCTGAACCAGCAGCTTCGTATTTTCATTGACCAGAATTGACATAGGATTTATTCATTGGTCCATCGGGTCATTGATTCATTGAACCGATGCTTTAGCGGCCGCGACCACTTTTTCGGCGGCTTCTTTCATGTCGTTTGCGACCCCAAAGTTCAAGCCGGATTCTTTCAGGATCCTCTGCCCAAGCTCGACATTGGTCCCCTTCAGCCGCACCACGATGGGCACTTTGATTCCCAGCGTCTTCGCCGCGGCAATTACTCCCTTGGCGACGATATCGCAGCGCATGATTCCGCCAAAAATGTTGATGAGCACGGCGCGCACGTTCTTGTCGCTCAGGATGATTTCGAATCCATGGCGCACCTGCTCCTCATTGGCCCCGCCGCCGACGTCCAGAAAGTTCGCCGGACGGCCGCCCGCGTACTGAATGATGTCCATGGTGGCCATGGCCAGGCCCGCGCCATTCACCATGCAGCCCACGTTTCCGTCCAGGCGGATGTAATTGAGACCGTAATTGGAGGCCTTCACTTCCAGCGGGTCTTCTTCATCCAAGTCGCGTAACTCGCGGACGTCGGGGTGGCGATAGAGCGCGTTGTCGTCAAAGTTCATCTTGGCATCGAGCGCCAGCGCGCAGCCGTCGCGCGTGATGACGAAGGGGTTGATCTCAACCAGCGACGCGTCCATGGCTTCAAAGGCGCGATAGAGGTTCTGAAACAATTTCGCTGCTTCATTCACGACTTTGCCTTCGAGACCTAGTCCGAATGCCAGCTTACGCGCCTGAAATGCCTGAAAACCGACGCTGGGATCAATGAACTCCTTCAGGATTTTTTCCCGATGCTCGGCCGCCACCACTTCGATTTCCACGCCGCCCTCGCTTGAGGCCATGAACACCGGCCGGCCGGAAGCGCGGTCGATGACGATTCCCAGGTAGAGTTCGCGCGCCACGTCCAGGCCCTCTTCGATCAAAACGCGCTTCACCACGCGGCCTTCCGGGCCCGTCTGGTGCGTCACCAGCGTCATTCCCAGAATTTTGCCGGCCAGCGCATCGGCTTCTGAGGGATTGTGGGCCAGCTTCACGCCGCCACCTTTGCCTCGACCGCCGGCGTGGATCTGCGCCTTCACCACCACCGTGCCGCCGCCGAGTTTTTCCGCCACGGCGCGCGCGTCCTCTCGTTTGGCGATCATTTCACCGCGCGGAATGGTGACGCCGAATTTGGCAAGAATTTGTTTGGCTTGGTATTCGTGAATTTTCATTTTAAAGAGGTTCGCTGTCCTTTGTCAGTTGTCCTTCGTCACTTGCAGGGGATAGTAGCTGGACGGGCTGGGGCGGAAATAATTTGAAATCAGATTTTGGCAAAGTATACAAAGCGGCTTACACTAGAAGTTGCGGCGCGCTCACCTCGAAATTATCGAGTATAGGAAATCCAGGCGGAATTTGCAATGAAGGTGAGGCTGGGGTAGTGGAACAGTTTGGAGTTGCGTCGTAGGGGCACCCCTTGCGGGTGCCCTGACCATGGCACCGCC
The DNA here is from genome assembly GCA_030040515.1 of Terriglobia bacterium. GTDB lineage: Bacteria > Acidobacteriota > Terriglobia > UBA7540 > UBA7540 > Bog-366. The sequence continues at coordinate 3,346 of JASHTO010000133.1, read as the reverse complement.
ATGGCGGAGGGCAGGCGCGAGGCCTGCCCCTACGAATAAGGCATTCGACATGACAGTACGCGAATCCACCGAGACGATAAAGGGCAACAAGCACCTGACCCGCTCGGAAGCGCAGGAGGTCATGCGCCTGCTTTTGTCGGGCACGACGCCTGACGAGGAAATTGTGGCGTTCCTCGCGGTGCTGCGCGACAAGGGCGAGCAGGCGGACGAATTGATCGGTTTTGCGGAGGTGATGCGCGCCCACGCGACCGAAACTCTGCGCGCGGCCGGTGTGAAACTCGAAAGCATCGCGCGCGACGAGCCTTTGCTGGACACCTGCGGAACGGGCGGCGACGGCCACGGGACGTTCAACGTCTCAACGGGCGCGGCGCTGGTGGCAGCGGCAGGGGGAGTGCGCGTGGCCAAGCACGGCAATCGCTCGATTTCGAGCAAGTGCGGCAGCGCCGACGTGCTGGAAGCTCTGGGAGTGGCGATCGATCTGCCGCTGGAACAGCTTCCGACGTGTCTTGAATCCGTAGGCATGGTTTTTCTGCTCGCACCGCGACTGCATCTTGCTATGAAGCATGTGATGAACGCGCGGCGGGCGCTCAGGACCAAGTCAGTGTTTAACCTCCTCGGACCGCTCACCAATCCCCTGGGTGCTACTGTGCAGTTGGCGGGGATCTTTGACGCTGCGCGCACGGAAATGATGGCGCGCACGCTCCAGGCCGTGGGCACACATCGCGCCTACGTGGTTGCGGGTTCGGATGGAATCGATGAGATCACCACCACCGGCCCCACTCGCCTTTCCACCACAAACGGCTCGGGGGTCGAAACGCGCGACGTACATCCGGAAGAATTTGGCGTGCCACGCGCCACGTTGGATCAAATTCTCGGCGGCGATGCAGCGGCCAACGCGCACTTGCTCAGTCAAGTCCTGCAAGGCGAGCGCGGCCCCTATCGCGACGTGGTTTTGGCGAATGCCGCAGCGGCATTCACGGTGGCGGGCAAGGCGAAGAACTTTGCCGAAGCAGTCGAGCGCGCGGCCGAATCCATCGATTCCGGCACCGCGCTCAGGAAGCTCCAGGCGCTCGCGGAATTCACACAAAAACACAAGCGTTGATCTCAATCCAAAATACCTAAAGCCGCAGGAAATTTCCCAGAAGCTGCTTCCCCGCCTGGGTCAGGATCGACTCAGGGTGAAACTGCACACCTTCCACTTTCATGGTCGTGTGCCGCAGACCCATGATGAGCCCATCGACTGTGCAGGCGGAGACTTCCAGACAATCGGGCAAGGTCTCGCGCTTGACGATGAGGGAATGATAGCGCGTAGCGGGAAAAGGATTGGGCAGGCTCGTGAAGATGGTTTTGCCGTCGTGCTCAATTTGGCTGGTCTTGCCGTGCATCAGCTCAGGCGCGCGGATGACGTCGCCGCCGAAAGCCTGTCCGATGGCTTGATGACCAAGGCAAACTCCCAGAATGGGAACGCGCCCGGCAAAAGTGGTGATGACATCGAGGCAGATGCCGGCTTCCGAGGGAGTCTTGGGGCCGGGCGAAATAACAATTCGCTCCGGACCCTGCTTGGCGATGGCGTCCACAGTGGTCTGGTCGTTTCGAACCACTTTTAGGTCGGCGCCAAGTTCACCCAGGTATTGAACGAGGTTGTAGGTAAAGGAATCGTAGTTATCAATGACTAGAATCATGCGTTCGCCTTTCGAGTGCCCTCATCAATAATTATAGGTGAAAAGTCCCGTGCTGGTAACCCTCGGCGCTACTCACGAAATGGGCTCCCTTCCGAAGGCTAGTCATGGATTCCTCGCTCCGCGAACGACGTTGACTTTCCCAAGTGACCCTTGTACAACATATAGCGGTGGATTTGGCCAGTTGGCACACTATATTTAGTAGTTCTGTTGAAAAGACGAAGTCGGACCCGCATAAATACTGCCGAAAAATGTCAAAGGACGACCGCCGAAATACGTCGGACTGCCAGTTTGCGGCACACGGCCTTGGTGGGCGGAGGCTGGCCTGGCGGCGTAAATTCATAACCCACTGATTTATAAACAGTTATAGTGATAACGAGACCACAGCGTTCCGCCGCAGTCTGGCACGCTAATTGCTCTATCCAAGGGCGTGAGGGATGCAAGGGAAAGGACAACAACAATGACGAACTCAAAGCGATCTTGGCATATAACGATTGTGGATGTTCTGGTGGGCGTGGCGATCCTGATGATCCTGTCCGCGCTGATCGTTCCGGTCTTCTTACCCCCCGACGGGCGTGCAGCGGCAAGAGTGAACGTACATACCGCTACCGCGAGCTCGGCCAAGCGCTAATTCCCTTGCTCCCGGCGCGCCTCTTCGTCGGGCCGAGGCGCGCCGCAGGCGGTGAGTGGATAGCAGGGCCGGCAAGTTTCCTTCAGTCACCCGGCAGGAACGGCCAGACCCCAGAACCATCTCTCAGAATTTTGAAACCCCAAATTTTCACCCCTATCTTCCAAAGAATTGAAGGGAGTAAAATGCGCGCACGACGGCGTATGTGCGGCGTGAAGATTCATGCAACGTACCGGGGGCAACGATGCGCAAATCTGGACGCAGGGACTTTCTCATAAATGGAGTTGCATCTGCCGCGTGTATAGGCGCGGTTCCTTCCTTAGAGAACGGCGCGCTTGCGGCCGGCAAGAATGCCCGGCCCGCTGGCGCCGCGCCATTGCCGCCGCCTTTCAAGCTCGGGCTGGTCACCTACAACCTGGCCAAGGATTGGGATATAGACACCATCATCAAAAATTGCGAGGAGACGGGCTTCGAAGGCGTCGAATTGCGGACCACGCACAAGCATGGGGTGGAAATAACTCTCGACAAATCCCAACGAGCAGAAGTGAAGCAGCGTTTTGCCGATTCCACCGTGCGCCTGATGAGCCTGGGGACCACGTGCGAATTTGAGTCTCCCGACCCATCAGTGGTGGAGAAAAACATTGAGGAGACGCGCCGCTGGTGCGAGCTGGCGCAGGACTTGGGCTGCGGGGGCGTGAAGGTACGTCCCAACGGGCTTCCCAAAGACGCTCCCGAGGACCAAACGCTCGATCAAATCGGCCACGCGCTGAACCGCTGCGGAGACATCGCGCGTGACCACGGAGTCGAAATCTGGATGGAGGTTCATGGTCTGGGCACCATGCTGCCGCCCAACGCGCACCACATTCTGAGCGTGGCGAATCATCCCTCCGTGGGCGCCTGCTGGAATTCTAACGATACCGACGTGGTGGATGGCTCCGTGAAGCCGTCGTTCGACCTGCTGAAGACCTGGATTCGCAGTTGCCACATCAATGAACTGGAGCGGACCCTTTCACCCTGGGGCACGGCCGTAAAGATCGCG